>NZ_JBSQBN010000138.1:0-11563 GCF_053850585.1 Shewanella sp. A22 | reverse complement strand
GATGCTGGAGGTAGAGTAACGCAGGAGCTTGTTACCGAGGATCACTATTCGCTTCAATCATCTGCCTTGCCTACAGCACTTTGAACTCCCGCTGAAAGATCACATATTTAATAGGATTGGTATTACTGATGTCACTATCGTTGTTGGCACACACCACAAAATACCGTAGTGCGTTGACCCAACTTTATCTCACTTAATAAATTACCGCAGGCGGTACAGGTTTCGCCACCTCGGCCGTATACATGCAGCTTTTGGGCAAAATAACCTGGTTTACCATCAGCATTAGTAAAATCTTTTAAGGTGGTACCACCTTGCTTAATGGCGAGAGCCAAAATCTGTTTTACTTCACTGACGAGAATCGTTAACCGTTCTATATCAATGCTGCCAGCTGCAGCTTGTGGGTGTATTCCTGCCGCAAAAAGGGCTTCGTTAGCATAAATATTACCAACACCCACCACAATATGATTATCCATTAAACACTGCTTGATGGCTTTCTTTTTACCGCTTAATGCAATGTGTAATTGTGTTGGGGTAAAGTGTTGGCTAAGTGGTTCTGGGCCGAGTTTTGACAATAATGGGTGAGCATCTTCTGGTAGCTCATACCATAACCAAGCGCCAAAACGTCTAGGATCATTAAAGCGCAGCATGCGGCCATTATCGAGTATTAAGTCAATATGATCATGTTTTTCGGCAGGTGTATTACGAGGCAAAATACGTAAACTGCCAGACATGCCTAAATGCACTATCGTCATTCCTGCATCTGTATCAATTAACAAGTATTTTGCTCGCCTACGAATATTGTTAATACGTTGACCAACAATGTTTTGAGCAATGGCTGGTACAGGCCATCGAAGGGAAGCGTTGCGTACTATTAATTCGCTGACTGTTTGTTCAATAAGGTATGGGCTGATCCCTTGGCGGGTCACTTCAACTTCGGGTAATTCAGGCATAATGACTCATTAGTTATTGTGAAGAGGTAATCGCAAGGATAGGTTGTAAATCTGCCCGTAAACTAGGCGGGATTTTATACCAACGCTGGCTGGACGATTGTAATAAACCTTCGTTGGGAAAATAGCGCCACATTTGCGCGGTTTGTACATTGTCGATGGCAATCGTCAATGTTTGTTCTTTATTTCCGTGAGAGGGAGCCGTACTAAGCGGTGACACTTTTATTGCTTGCCATGCTTGCGCCCATTGCTGGCAATTAAGCACTTGCTGGTGGCATTGCCAATGTTGATTACGCTTGGTTAACCAGTATTCATCAAGTTGCAATTGCTTTAACGGTAATTGCTGGTCAAATAAAGGCACTGTGTCATTGGGTACATTGGCTGTTTTGTCATTGATTAGCGACAACACCCCAATCATAAATATACTGGCACCAATGATAATGTAGTTCCAGCGTTTGCGTGACAGGGCCATAAATCACCTTAACTTGAATATAAAGACTATCTCAAACTGGCCCTATGAGTGACAGACAATGTGACTCGCCAGTTTGATGCGGAAAACCATTGCATCAGTGTATCATTGACGATAACAAAAACAATTAGCCGCCAGTTGCATTCATAAAGCGCAGTATTTGTGGGGCGGTGTCGATATTAAAATGATGCGACTGGGGTTTGTATTGCATGCCATTTGTAATGGCTTGTTTAAGACGATTAATGTCCGCGGGGAATTGTCGCACAATTTTTTTCAAATCAATTGCGTTTTCATTTCCTAAGCACAACAGTAATTGTCCTTCTACAGTGACTCTGACGCGATTACATTCATGACAAAAGTGATTACTGTGTGGCGATATAAATCCGATGTTTATTGAACTGTCGACCATTTTTGCATATCGAGCCGGGCCACCAGTGCGTTTAGATGAGGCAACTAATGGATAGCGTGTTTCTATAATACTGCGCACTTCATCGCTGGAGCAATGTCTACTTCGTTGGCGCTCATCCATCAATCCAATTGGCATTTCTTCAATGAAAGCTATATCCAGTTGACGTTGGCGACAGAACTCAACTAAATCTAATACTTCATGATCGTTTTGCCCGCGCAGAATGACCGCATTTATTTTGATATTGCGAAACCCAGCCGCGATAGCGGCATCAATACCCGCGATGACTCGCTCCAGTTTTCCATTACGTGTTAACTGGGAAAATAGATTGGGGTTTAAGGTATCGAGGCTGATATTTAAACGGCTAAGGCCATTATCAAACAGTGGCTGTGCTAGCTTAGATAACCGTGAGCCATTCGTTGTCATTGACAGTTCATCAAGGCCTGGTAAATTTTTCAACAATTTGACCAGTTTGTCACAATCAGATCGGACTAATGGTTCCCCGCCAGTCAGGCGTATTTTTTTGACCCCAAGCTCAGTAAAAGCTTGAGCTATCCACGACAATTCTTCTAGGCTAAGCACATGTGACTTAGGTAAAAAAGTGGGATCTTCGCTCATGCAATACACACAGCGAAAATCACAACGATCGGTAATCGATAGGCGTAAATAATCTACTTTCCGTTGGAAACGGTCGATAAGTTGGTTCATATTAACCGTTACAGTAAATCAGCGAATGGTTGGATAAAAACAGACTCTCCCGCTGGAACTGTTGCAGTGTCATCGTTAATGACAATGAGGCAATTGGCATTGACCATTGAACTGAGCATGCCAGAACCTTGTGCGCCAGTGGTACTCACTTTGATTTTACCATCAGGAGCAATAGTATAAATACCGCGTAAAAATTCAGTACGTCCTGTTTTACTGCGTAATGCATGTTGTGCAATAGCAGGAATAAATTGTGGCTGCCAGTGGGATTCACCAGCCAGCTTACGAATAGCGGGTTGCACAAATTGTAAAAATGCCACCATCACGGCAACGGGATTTCCCGGTAATCCAAAAAACAGGCTTTGATCAATTTTACCTACGGCTAGGGGGCGTCCTGGGCGCATGTTAATTCGCCAAAATTGAGTGTTACCGACATTCGCTAAGGCTGTTTTGATGTAATCAGCATTACCTACTGACACGCCGCCAGAGCTGATCACTACATCCGCTTGCTGTGCGGCACTGTGTAATGTAGCTGTCAGTGTTTGCTCATTGTCTTCAATAATGCCTAAATCAATAACCTGACCCCCGAGTTTTTTAGCCATAGATAATATGGTGTATCGATTGGAGTCATAGATACAGTTTGCTTTGAGCAATTCTCCCGGCTGGCTGACTTCATCGCCAGTTGAGAATACTGCAACGGTAGGGCGTTTAATCAACGGTAAACGGTTAAACCCAAGTGATGCGAGTAAGCCTAACTCCGCAGCGCCAAGGCGCTTTCCTGCCGCTAATGCAATATCCCCTCTAGCAATATCTTCACCGGCTAAACGAACATGTTGGCCTTTGACTATGTGTTCTTGCTCAAGAAGGGTTAATTGATTATCTTGCTCGTTTGCCAACTCTCGCGGCTGAATGGTGTCAGCACCTTTTGGTACTGTTGCGCCAGTCATAATGCGCACAGCTTCGCCGTCTTGCAACATATTGGGGTAATGATGTCCTGCTAATACTTCTGCCACGATTTTAAGAGGCTTTTTAGATACGTTACTAAATGCAAAGGCATAACCGTCCATTGCAGAGTTAGTTTGTTGAGGTACGTTTACTTCAGAAATAATATCATGTGCCAGTACGCGGTTATCAATATCGAAAAGACTGACTAATTCGGTGTCAGCTATTGGGGCCACTTGTGTAAGCACTGCAGCAACACCTTGCGATACGCTAATACCGTGTGGATGGTTTGCTATATTATCGATCGGGGCAGCTATACTCGCATCGATGGGTAAACTGATATCTGCTACCTGCCAATTTTGCTGGTAGTGTTGAACAAAATCAGCAATTTGCGCCACATTGTTTAAATCTAAGCGGGTTAATGTGTCTGGCACTGTGGTTTCGTCACAACAGGCAATTGCAACGATATTGTCATCATGAATATGGATCAGAGGCTTATTATGCGCAGCGCGGTGTAATTCTATTTTCGGTAATGCTAGTTTTTTAAAGCCTTCTACAAGGACGATATCCACTTTATCAGCTTCAATTTGGCGCAGTAAATGCTGTAATTGTGGGTCGTCATCGACAGGGTCTTCGGTCATTAACGCCCAACGTACATGGGAGGCCACTAAGACTTGTCTTGCGCCAGCTTTACGCATTTCAAAACTGTCTTTACCCGGAATATCTACATCAAAATTATGGTGTGCATGTTTGATAACCGCTAAACGTAAGCCGCGTTGGTTGAGCGCAGGGATAAGTTGTTTAAGTAGAGTTGTTTTACCTGTACCACTGTATGCACAAAATCCTAAAACGGGAATAGGTAAGGGGTTAGAAAATAATGCTGTCATGGAATACCTCTACTAAATTATTTGGCAATTTGCGCTGCTAACTGATGTTTTTGTTCTGGTGTATTAATGTTAACGAACGCATTAGGTTGGTCGGCAAAGCTTTCTACTGCCACTTTGTGTTGGGCGTACCATAAATCAATCTTACGCTCTCCTGCATCCAAGAAAGCCTGCATTGATGAGACTAAATGAGGTTTTAATAGTAACACTACGGGTTGTTCGTATTCACCATCACTGGCCACTGCAAGGTCGGCTTGTTGTTGCTCTAATGCGGCTAATAATCTGCCCGCTAAGTCTGTTGGCAACATAGGGCAATCACAAGGCACAACAAGAAGGTAATCGGCTTTAGTTTGCTTTAAGGCTGTCACCATTCCTGCCAGCGGCCCTAAATAGCCGCTGTCTTGATCGCTAAAAACGGTATAACCCCATTGCTCATATTGAGCTTGGTTTCGATTAGCGTTGATAACGATGTTATTTACTTGGTCTGTCAGTTTATCGATGGTGTGACAAATCATTGCTTGGCCATTGAGATCGACTAAACCTTTGTCATTGCCGCCCATTCGTCTAGCCATGCCGCCAGCTAAAATTACTGCATCAATTTGTGGTGCCATAATGTAATTCCGTAGTGTGAGTATCATGTAAATCATCGGGAGTGGGTACATGCATACTGGTATGAATTGTACGTTGTTTTATATGCCAGTGTTGTTGACACAACGCAGTTAAGCCACAAGTTTGATGGCTGCTGATTAATAGTCCTGTACCATCTTGTTTTAACTGATTAATCATTGCCAAAACTAAACGCTGTGAATGCTTGTCCATATTTGAAATTGGTTCATCAAGCATGAGTAATCTGGGCTGAGTGATCCACGCTCTTGCAATCGCAAGCCGTTGACGTTCACCACCGGATAAATCACTAGCATGGTGGCTCAATAAGTCGTTAAGTTGCGCCATATCAATGGCTTGTTCTATGCGCTGCTTGCGTTCGTTTGGTGGTAATTTCAGTTGGTCTAAGGCATACGTTAAGTTGTACTTTACAGAACCTTCAAAAAGATATGGATGCTGGTGTAAATAGACCGCTTTTCCAAGTAGTGACTGAGGGCGCCACCATGCTCTAGGTGCAAAACCTTGACAGTTAATTTGGCCTTGGCTTGGTGTGAGTAACCCTGCTAGGAGTTTCATCAACGTTGACTTACCCGAGCCATTGTCGCCTTGCAAATAAATCACGTCACCTTGGCTGAAGTGCAGATCATCAGCATTGAATAAAATCTGTTGGTTAAATTGCATCAGTAAGTTTGTCGCATGGATACTGACTAATGGTGTGTCTGGTTTGTGTGATAAAGGCACCTTAGTGACTCCTTGGGAGGGCTTTGCCTCGCAATGAACCTAAGATGAAGTTTAGCACTAATGCTAATATTAATAACACTAGCCCTAAGGCAATCGCTTGGGCAAAGTCACCTTTACTTGTTTCGAGTGCTATTGCTGTGGGGATATTACGGGTGACATTCATAATATTTCCTCCCACCATCATCGAACAACCTACTTCAGTTAAAATACGACTAAATGCAGCAATAATGGCTAATAAAAGAGGCACTCGCAGCTCGCGACATAATGTCCAAACGGCACGAAGCCAAGACGCGCCTAAGGTTCGGGATGTTTCCCAAGCTCTTCTATCAACACTAGAAAACGCGGCCTGAGATAAGGCGATTAATACAGGAGCACAAATTAACATTTGACCTAAAATCATTCCTTTTTGGGTAAATAGCCACTTTAAATCACCCATCACACCATTACGAGTCAGTAATAAATACACGAGTAAACCGATGACCACAGTGGGGATAGATTGTAATGTTTGAACGAGGTTTGTCACAATCCAGCGGCCTCTAAAATGGCTAAAGGCAAGGATAAAACCTAGCATCATCGATGGAATAATGGTGATCAAAAGCGCGGCGAAAGACACCGAAAAGGAGATGTTAATAATTGCCCATACATTAGGGTCAAAAGATAGCAGCAAGCTAAATGCTTGCTGCAATAGAGCTAACCAGCCATCGCTCATTTTTTATAAGTTGCCTTGAACAATTGCTCTCCTTGAACTTTGTAATCATTAATCATAGTTTGTGTCGCAGGGCTGATAAACCAGTCGCTTAACGCTCTTGCACCTTTATGATTTAACTCTGGGTATTTTGCAGGGTTGATTAACATAATTTGATAAGGGTTAGCCAGTTTAGCGCCGCCTTCAAAGCTAATGTTAAGGTCTAGTTTAGCTTTATAAGCAATATAAGTACCGCGATCGGTTAGTGTATAAGCTTGTAATTCATTTGCCATTAACAAGGTTTTACCCATGCCTTGGCCAACTGATGTATAACCGTTAAAATCAGGTTTTACGCCAGCATCTTTCCAAATGATTAATTCTTTCATGTTAGTGCCAGAATTATCACCACGAGAAACAAACTTGCTAGGCTTATGAGCGATTTTGCTGAATGCTTCAGTCACATTTTTACTCGACTTTATTGCAGCAGGATCATCTTTAGGCCCTAAAACAACGAAATCATTTTCCATGATACCACGAGGCTCGATACCGTAACCGTCAGCAACAAATTTTGCTTCTGCAGCAGGAGCATGAGTCATGACTACATCAACATCTCCCTGACTTGCTAATTTTAATGCTTTACCTGTCCCTGTGGCAATAACTTGTACAGTGTAGCCTGATTCAGCTTCAAATTTAGGTAATATTGCGCCAAGTAATCCTGAGTTTTCAGTACTGGTTGTGGTCGCTAATTTGATGACTTCATTTGCGAGTGTAGCAGGGCTGAACATTACTCCGCTGAGTACTGACGCTGCTAATAGAATACCGACACTTGATTTGAGTTTTAACATTACCGCTCCTTGAGATATTAATAGTCATGATGTTCATACAGAAAAATGTACAAAACATTAAGCTTTTTCTGCTTAATTACTAACGCAATAAGCAAGTTAGATGCCAAGCAGTTTTAATGCAAACAGAGTTCACGCATAAAATCGAAACTGTGAACTTGCTCCCAAGCTGTGATATTTTTTAGTAGACAAATTGTCCCATGATCACTTTTCTATGGTTCATAGTGACCAAGTATTTTAAATTCAGTGATACAGTGTTAACAAAGCGCGTCAAAATGTCCAAATATGAGTCCATTTATGAGTCCAGATGAACATATCTCTCCAGTAAGTAAGACCACAATGTCGGTTCTCATCGTTGACGATGAACCCGGTATGCGCAGTTTTTTGATGAAAGCCTTATCAAAGAAGTTTGCATTGGTCGAAACCGCTTCCACAATTGCACAAGCAGAAGAGCTGCGCAGTCAAGGCCACTTTGATTTATTAATCGTTGATATTAGATTACCCGATCGTTCTGGAATTGAGTGGCATGAGGCGCTCAATGATCCAGATCGGCAGTCGGATGTTATTTTTATGACCGGTTACGCTGACATGGATGTAGCAATTAAAGCGTTGCGTGCAGGTGCATCCGATTTCATTATGAAACCGTTCCACTTAGAGCAAATGATAACCGCGGTTGATCGCTGTATCGAAAAGCGTTTGCTTAAACGCGAAAACTTTATGCTAAGGCGTGAATTGTCACATGGGCAATCATCCACCATTATTGGAAACAGCGAAGCTATCCGTGACGTAAAAGAAGTGATTGAACGTATTGCGCCAACAAACGCGGTTGTCTTAATTGAAGGAGAATCGGGTACAGGAAAAGAGCTGGTAGCCAGACAATTACATCAACTGAGTGGCAGAACTGGGGCATTTGTACCGGTAAACTGTGGTGCCATTGCCCCAGAGCTATTGGCCAGTGAATTATTTGGTCATACAGCAGGTGCATTTACAGGGGCGAAAGGTAATCGGGAAGGGTTATTTAGCTATGCCTCTGGCGGCACAATATTTTTGGACGAAATTGGCGAAATGCCAATGAATATGCAAACCGCCTTATTAAGGGTGCTGGAACAACGAGCTATTCGACCTGTAGGCAGTGAAAAAGAAATCGATATTAACGTGCGTGTTATTGCAGCCACAAATCGACTATTAATTGATGAAGTGGAAGCAGGCCGCTTTAGGCGTGATTTATTTTATCGCTTAAATGTACTCAATATTGTCATTCCTTCATTGCGATCTCGTCCTGAAGATGTCGTTGAGCTGACCCATTATTTTACGCTGCAATTGTCGCAAGAACTGGGTATAAAAGACGTTATTTGGAGCCACGAAGATTTGCAGGTACTGCAACAGTACGATTGGCCGGGGAATATTCGAGAATTACGTAATATGATTGAGCGATGTATCTTACTCGGTAAACCGCCTGCAGAATATTGGAAAAAGCCCGCGCCCGTAGTGGTTAACGATGCGATGGGTTATCCCTTAGATTGGCCATTAAAAGAGGTTGAGAAGCATCATGTTACTCAGGTAGTCGATGGTTATAATGGAAATAAATCTGCTGCAGCACGTGATTTAGGCGTGTCTCGAAAAACCTTAGATAGAAAGTATAAAGATTGGTTTACTCACCAAGATGAGTCTCACGAGGAAACATAAAAGAGTGAAATCTACTGGTTTTTTTACACGTATTTTTGGAATTAGTTGGCAGCAAATGCAAGCCAAAGTACGTTATCGAATTTTATTTCTAACATTACTGCCCATATTACTAACCTTAGTAAGCTTGGTATTTATTACGATTTATTGGAATGTAATATATACAGGTAAACAGTTGTTTATGAAGGTGAAGGCGGATTTAGTTGTCGCTAACAGTACCTTGCAGCAAGCGCAACAAAATCAGCAAAACCAATTGGATTTGATAAGCAAATCATGGGATTTTCAGCACGCATTTAGACTGTTAAAACACACAGATCAGCAGCCTAACCACAAGGCGATTGATGCATTAAATATACTATTGGCTCAACAGCAACAAGAATCGGGATTGGACTTCTTGCGTTTAATTAGTGTTGCAGATGCCGCAGCCGATCCTGACTTGCGACTAATGTTGCACAAAACTCAACAAAAAGCCTTTTCTGGCTTAATGGTATTATCTGCAAAACGTCTTGAACGGATAGATTCAAATTTAGTTAAACAAGCGCAATTGTCACTCATTACCACATTACATGCTAAGCAGCCTAAACAGAGTGTCGAAACTCGTGGCTTACTCAGTCGAACGTTACTGCCCATATCCGATTTGTCTGGGAATGTATTTTGGTATTTAGACGGTGGAATGTTGTTCAATAATAATACTGTCATCGTGGACCAAATTCGTGACTTAGTGTATGGCAAAGGTACATTGCCAGAGCGCTCTATCGGTACGGTAACCCTTTTCTTAGATAATATTCGAGTTAGCACTAATGTGCCGATGGAACAGTTTCCAAAAGATATTGATAAACCCAATAGAGCACTAGGTACGCTTGTGTCTGATGAGGTGTATCAACAAGTGCTTGTCGAAGGAAAAACGTGGATAAATCGTGCCTTTGTATTTAATGATTGGTATATCTCGGGTTATTTACCGTTAGAAGATGTTCGCGGTAAAAGGATCGGAATGGTGTACGCCGGTTTCTCTGAGTCTCCTTTTCTACATAATTATTTACTTAACATTATCGAGCTAGGAACTATTTTAGTTATTGTATTATTTATTTCAGGATTTTTGGTCTACCGTGGCGCCAATAGCTTGTTACAACCTATTGAATATATACACCAAGTTGTTACATCAGTACAGTCTGGTCGCAATGTCAGAATTGGTAAATTAGGATTAAATAGGGATAACGAATTAACTCATTTAGCCGAACAATTCGACAGTATGCTGGATCAACTACAGCGTCGTAATGCTCAAATTCAAGCCGCAGCAGAACAACTTGAAATTAAAGTCGAACAACGAACCCGCAGCTTGCAAGATAAAACAGAAGAGCTCGAACGAAACGTTGCATTATTGCACGCCACCAGACAACAACTGGTGACCAACGAAAAACTGACCGCATTGGGAGAGCTCATTGCAGGGATCGCCCATGAGATTAACAATCCTACCGCCGTTATCTTGGGCAATATGGAGCTGTTAAAGTATGAGCTCGGTGACAACACAGCGGTTGAAGAAGAAATTGAGTTAGTTATTCAACAAGTGGGTAGGATCACCACTATCATTCGTAGCTTGTTGCAATACAGTCGTCCGGGTGAGTTTAATGCGCCGATAACATTACAACCCGTGACGCCCATAGCTGAAGAAATGCTGTTACTGGCACGCCATTCTATTGAGCAACAAGAAGTTAAATTAATCAAAGAATTTGAAGCGACATGTGCTGTTGAAGTCAACCGTCCACAATTATTGCAGGTGCTGATTAACTTAATGATTAATGCTGCCCATGCTATTGAAAATAAAGGTCGAATTTGGTTAAGAACATACGACTGGCTCGAAGATGGTGAAACCATTGGGGTTAAAATTGAAGTTGAAGATGAAGGGATGGGGATTACAAAAGAAGACCTTAGCCGTATTTTTGACCCATTTTATACCACACGTAAAGATGGCACTGGTTTAGGCCTTTCGTTGAGCTATGGGATCATTAAACGCCTCGGTGGAACAATTGATGTTAATTCAATTGTTGGCAAGGGGACCATATTTACCATAGGACTTTATCACAAAGCGAAAGATGATCAGCAACTTGGCCCTTATGAAGGCTTACATTTTGGCGATAGAATGGAATAAGTTGAAAAAAAGGCAAAAAAAAGCCGGGTGATGAACCCGGCCACAAAGAGTGTGTGAGCAATGTCGTGCTTGCGAACTCTGAAAACCAATTAAAGGTGATGAAGTCTTTAATTGTTAAACCGAGTTTTGGAACGCCAGATAATAGTAATCATTCTCATTTGTATTTGCAAGTATTTATCGTCATAAATTTTATCTTTACATAAATAAAATAACAGTTTCATATTAACGATTGATTTTTAAAGAGTATTTTTTAAGTGTTTTTTTAAAATTTGCAATTGACCTAGTTCTGGTCAGCATTTTCATCACATGTTTCATGCCACTGTTATGGTTTGCCACGAAAACAAGGTGTTCAGCACTTAAAAAGTCAACCAAGCACTGTTATACCAATCCTATTAAATATGTGATCTTTCAGCGGGAGTTCAAAGTGCTGTAGGCAAGGCAGATGATTGAAGCGAATAGTGATCCTCGGTAACAAGCTCCTGCGTTACTCTACCTCCAGTATCTGACCGC
>NZ_JBSQBN010000137.1:0-12172 GCF_053850585.1 Shewanella sp. A22 | reverse complement strand
TCAGGTATTCCACTTCTGTGTTACATCGATTTAAAAGGCAACAACCATTTCTACATCAATGTGCCTTGAATTGAAAAACCTGAGAGACTCTGAACTGACCAGATATTTAATGAGATTGGTATAATATTAATCGTGTTCTATATACTTTAATTTATTCCCAATAAAAAACACCTTGTTAGATACCCAACAAGGTGTTTTATCGCTGCTATCAACCTAGTGTGTTAACACCTGTTAGCAGGGTTACTCTTTGTATTTCAAGGTGCCATCGGCTTTGATTTCGTCGTACCACACGTTATGGTGCTGAGAAGCCCAGTTTTCGTCACAATAGCCCGATACCATGCACTCCATACCACCTTCGCTGAGCACCGTCGCCATCCAAATATGTACAATGGTAAACGCGATTAAAATCGCTGCGCTTACACCATGTACCAGAAGGGCGATCATTGACAGCTCTCTTGGTAAATCAAGTGTGGGGAATACTAGCATAACTCCGGTAGCACTGATGCTAAGCCCAAATATAGCTAACGTCCAAAACCACATTTTTTCACCCGCATTGGCAAAACCACTGTCTGGATGCTTGCCTTTAAACGGACCAAAATTAATGTAGCCACCCACCACTAAAAACCATTTTAAATCGTACATTTTAAAGGTTTGTAATGGCATCCACTTGATAACACACAACAGCCAAGACACCATAAAGATGGGGCTAGACCAATCGTGGGCAAACTTACTAAAGGCGATAATCCCTGCCCAAATACCGTCACCGACATAAGGGGCTAAGATATGACGCCCAAGCATAATGACGATACCCGTTACCATCATGGTCAGGCATGATATTGCCATAATCCAATGTAACCAGATATCACTTTTGCTCCAACGAAATACCATTTTACCTGAAAAGCCTTTACTCAGTTTGGATGGACCATTGACTAAGTAAAACACTAAAAAGGCTGCAAAAACACCGACCACGGCTAAACCGAGTGCGGGTTTTAGGTAAGTATTTCGCAGCATCTTGCCTTCATTACCAGCAACATTTATCAGAACATCAGCATCGAGGCCTTTGTCTGAACTGTATCCTGGTTCGCCGGCTTTTACTGCGCGCCAGAGATCTGCATCACTGGTTTTCGACTTTGCTTGTTGCTGACTCGATTGTTCATCAGCGGCATACACCGACGATGTAACCAACCCCAATCCCATACACAGAACCAACAGAGCAAACATCCTGCGCAGTGATTTGTTTAACGTTAAAGTTAACATTGTCACTCCTTAATATGACTGCGAACCAAGTCGCAGCCATTGCTCTGGGTTAGATCATTTCGCCTGTTTTAGGATTGTAGCCCCAAATAGTATTTGGGTTACCACGTGCAGCCATACGTTGGCGGTAAATATCAGACACAATGCCTGCATCACCAGCTAACAATGCTTTGGTTGAACAAAGCTCAGCACACATTGGTAATTTACCTTCTGCAATACGGTTAGAGCCGTATTTTAGACGTTCGGCTTCTGAATGATCTTCTTCTGGGCCACCGGCACAGAAAGTACACTTATCCATTTTGCCACGGCTACCAAACGCAGTCTTTTTAGGGAACTGCGGCGCACCAAATGGGCAAGCATAGAAGCAATAGCCACATCCGATACAGGTATCTTTGTTATGTAACACAATACCGTCTTCGGTACGGTAGAAACAATCGGCCGGACATACAGCCATACATGGTGCATCGGTACAATGCATACATGCTACTGAGATTGACGCTTCTCCTGGTTCACCATCATTAAGCGTTACCACGCGGCGACGCTGAATACCCCACTCTAAAGCAGAGTCGTTTTCGTTTTTACATGCTGTGACGCAACCGTTACACTCGATGCAGCGTTTGGTGTCACACAGAAATTTCATGACTGCCATAATGGCTTATCTCCTCATCAAGTGTTTAGGCTTTGCTAATTTGACACAAGCTAGACTTGGTCTCTTGCATTTGCGTTACGACATCATAACCATAGGTCATTACGGTATTGGCAGATTCGCCAATCACATAAGGCACTGTGCCTTCTGGGTAGTTTTTGGCCAAACTCTTGCCTTCAAACACACCGGCAAAGTGGTATGGCATAAAACATTCACCCGCAATAACACGTGGTGTCACCATTGCCTTAACGGTTATTTTTGCACCTTCTGGACTATGGACAAATACGTCATCGCCATCACGTAAACCGCGATCTGCAGCATCTGCTGGGTTGATCTCGATAAACATTTCTTGCTGTAGTTCTGCAAGCCATGGGTTTGAACGAGTTTCTTCACCACCACCTTCGTATTCAACCAAACGGCCAGTTGTCACGGCAAGTGGATAGTCGGTAGCAAAATCCTTGTCTTGAATTGTTTTATAAAGCGTTGGCAGACGAGCGACCATACGATCTTCATAAGTAGGATATTTAGCGACTAAGTCACGGCGAGGGGTGTATAACGGTTCACGGTGTAGTGGAATATCATCAGGAAAGTTCCAAACAACACAACGCGCTTTAGCGTTACCATAAGGAATACAACCATGCTTGATTGCCACACGCTGAATACCGCCAGAAATATCTGTTTTCCAGTTTTTGCCTTCAGCTTTAACTTTTTCTTCTGCTGTTAGGTCATCCCACCAACCAAGTTGTTTAAGCATGTCAGCAGTAAACTCTGGGTAACCATCTTGAATTTCAGACCCTTTTGAGAAAGAACCTTCAGCAAGAATGTTCGTACCATTATGTTCGACACCATAACGTGCACGGAAGTTACCACCACCATCTTTAACTTCACGTCCTGTACGATACAAAATTTGCGAACCAGGGTGTTTCTGCTCTGGTGTACCCCAACATGGCCAAGGTAGACCATAGGTTTCACCTTTCGCTGGGCCGCCTGGAGCTTCGAGTGAGTTAACATCGAAAGTACCCCAGTTTTCTTGGTGCATTTTCAAACGTTCAGGGCTTTGCCCTGTATAACCAATCGTCCACATGCCTGTGTTAAATTCACGAGTGATATCTTCCACTAATGGCTCATCACCATTCACTTTGATATGTTTACAAAATTGATCCGCCACGCCCCATTTTTTAGCCAATTTATACATGATGGTATGATCAGGTAATGACTCAAATAATGGTTCGATAACTTGCGTACGCCACTGTAGCGAACGGTTTGAAGCGGAAACAGAACCATAGGTTTCAAATTGCGTTGCCGCTGGAAGTAAATACACCCCATCTTGGCGCTCGTGCATCACACCCGCCATAGTTGGGAATGGATCGACTACCACAATGGTATCCATTTTATTGAGCGCTTCACGCACTTCACGACCACGGGTTTCGGTGTTAACAGACTGACCCCAAAAGAATCCCAGACGAATATTGTCTTTTTGGGCAATTTTGGTTTTGTCTTCTAACACGCCATCATGCCAACGCGAACAAGGAATACCAGCTGAGGTTTGTGGTGATTGACCTAGATATTCACCTTGGTCAAAGCGACTTTTAACCCAACTAGGCTCTAAGTCCCATACATTGGCCCAGTGGTCCCATGCACCTGAAGTTAAGCCGTAGTAACCAGGTAAGTTATCAAACAACAAACCAAAGTCGGTCGCACCCTGTACATTATCGTGACCGCGGAAAATGTTCGTTCCACCGCCTTCTACCCCCATGTTGCCAAGGGCGAGCTGTAAAATACAATAAGCACGGGTATTCGCATTACCAATGTGATGCTGAGTCCCCCCCATACACCATACGATAGTGCCAGGTTTAGTTTCTGCCATCATTTTAGCAACACGGTACATTTGTGCTTTTGGTACACCGGCAATGTGTTCGACTTCTTCTGGCGTGTATTTTTTCACTTCTTCTTGAATACGATCCATACCGTATACACGTTGGGAAATGAATGAATCATCTTGCCAGCCGTTTTCGAAAATGTGCCATAACAGACCATAAATGAATGGGATGTCAGTACCAGGACGAATATGGACATATTCATCAGATTTAGCAGCTGTACGCGTAAAGCGTGGATCAACTACGATGATTTTGGCACCGCGTTCTTTACCAATTAAAATGTGTTGCATCGCCACAGGGTGAGCTTCACATGGGTTAGAACCGATAAACATCATGCATTTTGAGTTGCGGATGTCATTAAAAGAGTTAGTTTGCGCACCGTAGCCCCAAGTGTTTGCAACACCGGCTACTGTGGTAGAGTGACAAATACGAGCAGAGTGGTCGACATTATTCGTACCCCACATTGCTGCAAATTTGCGATACATATAAGCTTGTTCGTTTGAAAATTTAGCGCTGCCCATAAAATAAACAGAATCAGGTCCAGACTCTTGACGAATCGAGGCCATTTTATCGCCAACTTCATCGATTGCTTGATCCCATGATAGACGCTTCCATTTACCACCTTCTAGCTTCATTGGGTATTTTAAGCGTTTTTCACCATGACCATGTTCACGTAATGCAGCACCTTTAGCACAGTGTCCACCTTGGTTAAATGGATGATCGAACGCGGGCTCTTGCCCTGTCCACACGCCATTTTGAACTTCTGCATAAACACCACAACCTACAGAACAATGCGAACAAATAGTCCGTTTTACTTCGGTAGGTGCATTGTGTGGTACATCTTTAGCTTCAGCTTTACGCATCATACCAGCGCCAAGCATTGAAGCTGCGGCAATACCACCAGTTGCCAAACTGGCAGACTTGAGGAATTGACGTCGGTTAAGACCTAAGCCGGACGTTGTTTTAGTCTCGGCTGTGTCTGATTTGCGGGTTAATCGCATCACACACTCTCCTTTTGTTATTTGCTTAACGAAGCATAGTAGTTACGAATATGCTCTGTTTCGCGGTAGTTATTGCCCGTAGGCTCTTCTGTAGACGGTTTAGTCACTTGGGCAAGTGCTGGGGCACTGACACTAGCGACAGCACCGGCCACACTGCCGAGCGCTAATGCTTTTAGCATTTGGCGACGGCCCATGTCGGAAGCTTGCTTCTTCATATTGTCTCCTTGTTGATAAAAAGATGTGGCTGAATCAGCCATCATCCGGTTTAATTAATTTGTACGACTTCGTCTTCAAGCGGTTCTAAGTCAGCACTACCTGGACAATTCACCGGAATATCTAAACTCAGTTGTTCAAATTCATTGGCTTCAGCGATAAAAAACGCTTTAGCTAATTGCGCGACGCTAAGATAAAAATTGGCACTAGGCGTTTTGGCTAAATTGTCGCAAAAACGCATAATCCAACTGCCAATATGTCGCTGATAAAACGCAAGTTGGCGATATCCTGGCGCTTCTAAAATTAAGCAGCCCATGACTTCGCATAACGCGGCGACATGGTCTTCTGGTTCTTTAACATTTTCTTCACGCTCAAAACCTAACTGCATTAAATCACTGCGTAATGCAGCTAAGGGCTTGTCCATCAGAGAACCGGTCATAAACCAGCTGCCATATGGCATAATCTCACCACTGCCAACGCCTAAAAAAATGGCGAAGTATTCATCTTCTAACGTATTTGTATCACTATTTTCTGCCGCCAGTTTTAACGCATTCCATGCTTGACTCATGGTATTGCCATCCTCGGCGTCTACCTCTAAACCAGCTAAAAACTGTAATAATTCAGTATTAGGTTGACGGCGTAATAACGCGGCCAACAACTGATATATATCCGCTCTTAACTGATCATTCTCACTTAGTTGTCTTCCAGTTTCTGTCATAGGAGATCTCTTATTGCAATTGCTTTTCTGGATCGTCAAGGATGTCTTCAAACATGTCTTTTACACGGCAATCGCCACACATTTTCAAACGCTCAATATTGGCGCTAAACGCACTATGTTCACCCACCATCTCAATTATTTTATGTACCATTGATTGGGTGGCAAATTCACTACCACATCGAATACATTCAAATGGAAGCTCTTGTTTTAATACTTGAACTTGCTGTCTTGCTGATTGATTAAAGTTGATTTGTGGAACTAGGCTAATCACTTTCTCCGGACAAGCTGCTTCACATAAGCCACATTGCACACAATCTTGCTCTACAAACTTAAGAGCAGGAGAATCGCCGCCATCTTTTAATGCTTGCGTTGGACACGTGGCAACACACGACATACATAATGTGCACTTGTCACTATTGATGCTAACCATACCGTATGGAATATTCGCAATAGTCAATACATCATCAACCGCTGCGGCTTGGCTATTAAGATGATCGATAGCTTGAAATTCAATACTGCGTTTTGCATTAGTATTAGGCTCAATCGCATTTAAGACCATTGGCATAATGACAGGCCAAGCAAGGCTAACGGCTAGGTTGTCATCTAATAGCTCCAGCTCCGCAGGTGTCACTAGGCGTATTCTTTGTGGTTGACCCATTTGGTCAAGAATACGATTGGCTAATGTTGATTCACCTTTTAGCATTTGCAGCAAAGTTGGTGCGGTAGTGGGGGTTTGTAAGATTAAGATTTCCCGCGCACCAAATGCTAATGCAGCCAACCAATGGTCAATGCTCGCCACGGTGATCTCTTCCATGGCAACAGGTAGTACATCTCCGCTTAGTTGGTCATTGATTAACTCTGCACCAGCTTCGTTGTCGTGAAATAAAATAACTGGGGCAGTTTGGGCTTCTTGACGATAACGGCTAACTAACTTTTCGAGATAGGTATGCAGTGATGCTGGTGTTGGCAAGTCATAGCTTAACGCACCCGTTGGGCATGCATTGGTACAGCTTCCAGCGCCATGACATAGATAAGGATCGATTTCAATTTTATGCGCGACACTGCTAATGGCATCGGCAGGACAGAAATTTAAACAGCGGTTACAACCATTTAACCCATGCTTGTCGTGGGCACAAATATCACTGTTAACTCTGACGTAACGCGGTTTATCAAACTCACCGATCAGCTCCGGAATGTTGGCAATCGCGTCGGCCAGTAATACAGTATCTTGACCAACATAAAAATACCCTGGAGGTAACATTTCAAGGTTGATACAAGGGCTGTGGCTTAAGTCGAGCACGATATCAAAATGCGCTTGACGGATGGCAACCGAGCTTAACTCGACAATGCCATTGTCGCTTTCTACTTTGACCTGAAATTGCCCTAAAAATCCTTTTACACTCACCAATTTATTGTAGTAACTTTCGACATCAGTTGCCGCATTCATTACCATTTCAAGGTGGGCTTCATCTTGGCTGGTGATTGTTTCGTTAGCCAGAATGACTCGGCTTGCCATTGTGGACAATTTGTCCGCCGCTAAACGGGCAAGATCTTCTGGTCCAATAACAAGCACATGCCCTTGAGTTGTGTAACTCACAGTCGGCGGTATTAAATTCTGCAGAATCTGCGTATTGGCCATCACCTGTTGTCGTGCTTGTTTCAGCTGTGGCTGGTTTTTTCTTATACTCATTGCGTTCCTAATTTTCGGTTTTTATACCTCATTCACAGTGATAGCTCACTCCACTGCTCACGCTTACTGCACGTCAATAATTGACATTAACTTGCTCTAAATCTTTAAATAACGGTTTATGTTTGTCACATTCATCTTATGACTGTCGTTATTATGCTTTCGCCTCATCACTGACTGCAGCTTGCTTTATCAGATCATCATTCTGGTAAAGTGGTTTTTCTTGTGGCGATTGCGCTGTTATCAGTGCTTCATCACTTTCGGCTAAATCGATTGGTTCCTCTACGGTTGTATCAATTTTTTCTACTAATTCATTTTGCGCGATGTCAGTCTGCGCTAACTCTTCTTCCGGCTCTTCTTTTTCAATGACATACCGAAAAACTTTATTTGCTAACTCGGCTGAAACATCTGCGGATAATAGTGGTTGATTGGTATAATCCAACGCATATTCGAGTAGCCCATCAATATGGCCATATTGCGGTTGTTTCCATAACGCTCGAAGTGCTGCAGCTTTAGTTGTTGGGTCGACACTCTTAGCCATAAAACGTGCAAAGCTGCCACCGACTTCAATCGTACTAGGGTCGGGTAAAGGTTCAAACTCAGTAACCTCATCAAGGTCTTGGTCTATTGCACTAGCCTCTTGAGTGGCTTCAGCTGGTAACGTGCTGATGTCATCAGCGGTCTCTTGTGCATGTAATAATTCATCTTGTTTAGCTTCTTCAGCAACTCGCTGACGCCTCAGCTCCCAGCGGTTAAGAAGCCCTTCTGCTTTATCACTCATTGTATTTTCCCTAAGTGATTTGCACTTGGCCCTTCATTTTTACGACGGTTAACATGTTTACGTCGATGGGCACTAATCTCAACCTCTCCATGGCGAGTAATGAACGCCTCTATCCAGCAGGCCACTGCGCTAGGCATAGGAGTATTAATGACTGGAGTATCAGATTCAAGACAGCCTGCGCTGACGTTTTGATCTGCTGAAATCATGGCAGGAACCCATGTACCATCAACAAGTTCATCGCATACAATAAAGAGTGTGGAATTATCCATATCAAGATTAATGCGGTAGCTACCACGTTGATCTTTATATAACTCTAATGGAACCAAAACTGCATTTTCTGGTTTGTCTTGAGTAGATGGAATCATTTTATCGAGTTCCCATCGGACCGAAGTCCAACGCCCTACTTGGGTTTGCACTTTTTTCAGTGAGACATACATTGGCCAAATAGTATCGGTGTGCTGCATGGTAATGCTTACCTCTGACATAAATGTGTGTATTGACATACACTCTAATGATTAAATAGCAGCAATAATGGTGCCAACTAAAAAGTAAAACTAACTTTGAACTAGATCCCGAAATACCTAGTAAGGATAGGACAATATGTCCATAGTGCAATTTTAGGTGGGACATAAATACACGCCAATTAAGTAGAATTTTTCTAGATTTGCGCCAGATCACGCTTAGGCAAGTTGTTTTAAGTTAAGGGAATAATAATTGCTATGCTACTTATCTAATGAAGCTGACTCACTTGCCTATTCTTTCCATCAACGAAATACCCACTACGAGGTTATCCCACAAATGACTCAACCTGTTTCTGCCACCTCATCGCAGCGTAACGCGGTAAAGTTTGTCAAAACCAATACTCAAGTACCGCTGACTCTTGCGGTTAAAGCCGTCAACGAACAAGGTCAAGTTGTCGATAAATTTGTTGCCTGCGAGCGTCCATTAACTGTGTATTTAAATTGGCGGCCTATTGTGACCTTAATGACATTGGGTGCAAAACCAGAGTCACTAACCATAGGTTATTTAAAAAACCAAGGGTTTATTAGTGAGTTAAGTTTATTAGAATCAGTTATCGTTGATTGGGACGTTAGCTCCGCCGCGGTCATCACGCAAGAGGTTGATAAAGATATTGAGCAGAAATTATCCGAAAAAACGGTGACATCCGGTTGTGGTCAAGGCACTGTTTATGGCAGTTTTCTACAAGGTGTTGATGATATTAATTTACCTAAACCATCACTCAAACAGTCCACCATTTATGCCTTATTAGGTAATATTAATGCTTACAATGAAACTTATAAAAATGCTGGGGCTGTTCATGGCTGCGGCATATGTGAAGATGAGAAAATTTTGGCTTTTGTTGAAGATGTTGGTCGCCATAATGCAGTCGATACTCTTGCAGGAGATATGTGGCTCGATCAGCAATCTGGACACGATAAGATTTTCTATACAACAGGTAGATTAACTTCAGAAATGGTCATCAAAGTCGCCAAAATGGGAATACCTGTTTTGCTTTCGCGTAGTGGAGTGACTCAAATGGGTTTGGACCTAGCCAAGCAAATGGGCATTACCTTGATAGCCCGCGCTAAGGGACGACACTTCTTGGTGTATCACGGCTGTGAAACAATAACTTTTGATGCAGGTAAAGATTAAATACGCAGGCTGGTCCATTGTTGACGTAATGCTGGGGGAAAAAAACTCCAAGCTAAAATACGCGTGTTTTTGTTGCCTTGCGTCATTTCAATTGTTTTCACCTCAACAGCATTGACCTGTTTGAGTAATTGATAACAATGCTTAAGGTTCTCTGACTTTGAAACTAATGTGGTAAACCATAATACTTGATTGGCGTAGTCACAACTTTGTTTAATCATGTTGGTTAGAAATTGTCGTTCTCCCCCTTCACACCATAATTCCGCTTTTTGTCCACCAAAATTAAGTGATGGCTGAGCTTTATTTACCGTTAACTTGCGCGATTTTCGGCCATGTTTTTGCAGCTGGTTTTTTGCTAAATTTGTCACTTTACGCAACGAACCGGCTGAAGCCTCAGCTAAAGAGCGATGAAATGGCGGGTTACACAATGTGACATCAAAACACTCACCTGCCGTAATAATCCCTGCAAATATATGCTTAGGCTGCTGTTGTAACCTTAATTGTAATTTTGTCTCTATATTTGGGTTGCTTTTAACAATGTTAGCAACATTGTCGATAGAAATGGGATCAATATCTGATGCAACAAACTGCCAGCCATACGCTTGAATACCCAGCAGTGGATAAATACCATTAGCACCAGTGCCGATATCTAACCCTCGAATACTCGTCCCTTTAATGACTTTGCCTTTAACCGCTAATAAATCGGCAATGTAATGTAAATAGTCCACTCGTCCAGGCACTGGTGGGCACAAATACCCGTCAGGAATATCCCAATCACTAATCTGATATTCACTCAGAAGTAATGCAGTGTTGAGGCTTTTTACTGCTTTGGGATCTGCAAAATCTATGGAAGGATTACCGTAAGGGTTTGGACGAACAAACTTAGCGAGAGGCGGCATAACACTGATTAATTCAGTAAAATTATAACCTTGTTGGTGCACATTACGTGGATGTAATGTTTTGGCAAACACAGGTTTATTCTGTTTGGCAGAAACCGTATTGCTAGCCGTTCGGTTTGACGAACGTGGCATCGAACCATGTTTGGCTAGGCTAGGAAGTGTTGAACGAGTCATTAATCGTATAAGTATTTAGTGAATAATAAATTGACCACAATAGGCCGACCAACCTCTTTTTCCATTAGGCTATTAACCGTTTCATAGCATTCACGGCGAATCTCCTCACGACCAGATAAAGATTTAACTTTATCTTCTGATTGATTCCCTAAAATCTCTACCATGGCTGAACGCAGTAAAGGATCATGATGTTCTAAGCTGACTAAATCGTTAGGATCTTTTACCATTAATTCAACACTAATTTTAACAAACCCTAATTTTTTCCGATTAGAGATGTAGTTAGTGACAATATCAGGCTCAAAACCGTAATAAGCATAATCTTCAATAACTTGCTCGTCTTCTGCATAAACATTAAATGCAAAACAACACAGCATGACTAACGTTGAAACCAATTTTTTCATAATGAGTTAAACTCCGTCAATGTGAAACGTTAATTAAATAAGCCATGTTGTTCACTCCCTTAAGAGTGTTTGCTCATCTTTGACATGATAGACTATTGCCGTTGATGTATTGTAACGAGTTTTAGATGAACGTGACCAGTATTAGCTTTCCTTATGGTGAATCAATTCATTGGCTTTCACCACAAAAAGTCGATTCATTGCCCCATAGCCACCTCAAAGAGTGGCTATTAGCAACAGGAAGTTTGACCCAACGCCTCAAAACACACTGTAAGCACTTTGAAGTAAAAGTGTTAGGCGAACATCTACTTGAACCTCTAACAGATGAATTTCCTTCTCATACAGGCCCAGTTTGGATCCGTGAAGTACTGTTATGCCTTGATGGCATACCTTGGGTATTTGCCCGCACTTTAATCCCACAGGCAATCTTAACCCATCAACGTAATAATCAACCTAATGATTTTACCCTTCTTGGTACTCGTCCTTTAGGTGAATTATTATTTAATAGTCCTGACATTACCCCAGGGAATATTGAAGTAGCCCAGTTTGAAAGTTGTGGTCGCTTGGCGGCTTTAGCCACCAGCTTAAATCAACATGTTGATACCAGTTTATGGGGCCGTAGACGCTATTTTAATCTGTATTACTCACAACTAATTGTCAGCGAAATATTTTTGCCCGCTGCAGTCAAATACATCAACCAAAACACTTCGCATTTAAGTTAGTTGTATTTTGTGGTTAATACCAATTCAATTAAATATGTGATCTTTCAGCGGGAGTTCAAAGTGCTGTAGGCAAGGCAGATGATTGAAGCGAATAGTGATCCTCGGTAACAAGCTCCTGCGTTACTCTACCTCCAGCATCTGACCGCCATGGA
>NZ_JBSQBN010000136.1:0-12269 GCF_053850585.1 Shewanella sp. A22 | reverse complement strand
TATTTTTTTCCATAAAAAATAACACATTCCCACCATCCATGGCGGTCAGATACTGGAGGTAGAGTAACGCAGGAGCTTGTTACCGAGGATCACTATTCGCTTCAATCATCTGCCTTGCCTACAGCACTTTGAGCTCCCGCTGAAAGATCACATATTTAATAGGATTGGTATTACTGCAAGATCTATTTTTTACGGTAAAAATAAGACACGCCCACCATAGCGGTCAAATGCAGGAATTGTTGCCGAGACCAACGATGCTTATAATCCAATTATTTGTCTAGAAGGCGCTGAGCTCCCGCTGAATAACCAGGTAGTTATTGAAATGGGTATTAGCCAATATCAACATAACCCTTTTAATTACTTACGTTGTAAGTGTTAAATTTAACGTGCACATTGCCAATACACTTCAAATAGATGACTTTTTTGCCGTAAAAACGGCAGAGACATTCCTTAGCGGGTCATGAACATGCAAAGCGTTGGGATAAGTGAACCCGATGTTTGTTGTTAACAAAATAAAATAAAACAATGGCATGGTTTTACGTTATCTATTGATAATAATCATATTTTTTTAATTTAATTTCAGGTCTAATAAAAATTCTTACTGGCACAACTTAGATAAGGGGTGACCTAGCGTATTTCACATCTTTAACGGTAAACATTTCAACTAAAGCACGTTTGTATAAGTTTTAATATTATCAAGTCATTGAGCCATAACAGAGCACCTTAATATTAGGCAATGATGGATTAATTCTGTGACCCTTTGTGCACCCTACATCTGCCTGAGTAATCGCAGGCAAATTGGATTGTTCTATTTTTCATTGTCAAAATGAGAAAATTTATATTTTATACTGGGTGTTGTAATATTTTAGTTTTTATTAAAATAGATTTTTATTTTTAGTTCGTTATATCTTATTGTTTTTGTTTATATTTTGTTTTATTTTTTATTGAGAATATTATTTGGATATTTGCTGTGATTGTAAAGTTGTTAAAACAATGGTTTTGGGTGTTAATTGCCTTGAGCTTGTTATTTACTTTAGTTTTGTTGGGGTGAGTTTTTGCGACCTAGCAGTAAGAGGGGTATTGTCAATACCTCTTGAGGGGAGGTGTGTGTAGTTTGTTGGTTACAACAACTTTTTGAACGAATTAGGATAATTTTTCATCATTAAAATGACGTCAAAATACTAAGGGACGTTATTTTGAATAGTGTAAGGCTATGATTGTAATGTATAAAAAATTATCTATGCAAAAAATCTAATGCTGGTCACATAATTGATTAAAAAATATGATTAATGGATTGGATATACCGTAAGATATAGGGCGTTTAGGATTGGACTTGAAAACATCGGCAAACAGGTTAATTTATCATTTTTATATTTTGGTGAGTTGTCCGCTGCTTCAATAGGACCGTTTTCAGGTATAACATCATCATTATGGCAACAAGTCTGTTGCTGTGTCGTATTTGGTTGTACTGAAGTAAGGAGTCGCCAATGATTATCGAAGAGGTCGTTGAGCTATCGCGTTATCAATTTGCGTTTACAGCTATGTACCACTTTTTATTTGTTCCACTCACTCTAGGTTTAGCCTTTATTCTTGCCATTATGGAATCACTTTATGTGATGACCAATAAGCAAATCTATAAAGACATGACTAAGTTTTGGGGTAAGTTATTTGGAATTAACTTTGCCTTAGGTGTCGCAACGGGTTTAGCAATGGAATTCCAGTTTGGTACTAACTGGTCCTACTATTCTCATTATGTGGGTGACATTTTTGGTGCGCCTCTGGCGATTGAAGCTTTGATGGCTTTCTTCCTTGAGTCTACGTTAGTCGGGATGTTCTTTTTCGGTTGGGATCGCTTCAGTAAACGCCAACATTTAGCGGTCACTTGGTTGGTTGCTATTGGCTCTAATATGTCAGCTTTATGGATTTTAATTGCCAATGGTTGGATGCAAAACCCTGTAGGGTCGGTGTTTAACTATGAAACCATGCGCATGGAAATGATCGACTTTGCTGCATTGGTGTTTAACCCTGTAGCGCAGGTTAAGTTTGTTCACACTGTAGCATCTGGTTATGTTGCCGGAGCCATGTTTGTACTGGCCATTAGCTCGTATTACATATTGAAAGGTCGGGATTTACCGTTTGCCCGTCGCTCTTTTGCCATTGCTGCAAGTTTTGGTTTGGCTTCAATTTTATCGGTTATTGTTCTTGGTGATGAATCTGGCTATAAAGTCGGTGAAGTTCAACGTGTTAAATTAGCTGCTATTGAAGCTGAATGGCATACTGAGCCAGCACCAGCAGCATTTACAGCAGTAGGTTTTCCTAATCAAGAAACCATGGAAACCGATTATGCAATCAAAATTCCTTTCGCTATGGGTATTATTGCCACTCGCTCTTTAACTGAAGAAGTGACTGGTATTAAAGACCTTGTTAAAGAGCATGAAGTACGTATTCGTAATGGTATGGTAGCGTATGCACTGCTTGAAAAATTACGTGCTGGTGACGATACACCGGAAGTGAGAGCTCAATTTGACGCGGTTAAAGACGATTTAGGTTATGGCTTCTTACTGAAGCGTTATACCGATAAAGTGGTCGATGCTACCGAAGAGCAAATTATTGCCGCATCGTTTGATTCTATTCCAACTGTAGCGCCGATGTTCTGGACCTTCCGTATTATGGTCGGTGCAGGTGTGATTATGTTACTGGTGTTTGCTGCTGCGTTCTGGCAAAGCACTCGTCATAAAATTGCAGAGAAAAAATGGTTACTTCGCGCCGCACTTTACAGTTTACCGCTTCCTTGGGTTGCCATTGAATGTGGTTGGTTTGTGTCAGAGTTTGGTCGTCAACCTTGGACTATTTCTGAAGTGTTACCAACCTTTATGTCTGCATCGAGTTTAACGCCGGCCGATTTATGGTTCAGTATTATTTCGATCACGGTTTTCTACACTATTCTGTTAGTCATAGAAGCTTACTTAATGTTTAAGTTTGCTCGTCTTGGCCCAAGCAGTTTAAAAACCGGTCGTTACCATTTTGAAAACCAAGATGCTTAGGCGGGGACTTAATTATGTTTGATTATGAAGTATTAAGATTTATCTGGTGGGCATTACTCGGCGTGATATTAGTTGGTTTTGCTGTAGCTGATGGCTTTGACATGGGTGTGGGGGCGTTATTACCTATTATTGGTAAAGACGACACTGAACGCCGCATAATGATCAACTCTATCGCACCACACTGGGACGGCAACCAAGTATGGTTAATTACGGCGGGTGGCGCTTTATTTGCGGCTTGGCCTATGGTCTACGCTGTATCGTTTTCAGGCTTTTATGTGGCAATGATGCTCGTGTTATTTGCATTGTATTTACGCCCAGTAGGGTTTGATTATCGCTCTAAAATTGAAGATCCAAGATGGCGTAAGTCATGGGATTGGGCATTGTTTGTGGGTGGTTTTGTACCGCCGCTTATCATTGGCGTTGCATTTGGTAACTTACTGCAAGGTGTGCCTTTTAACTTTGATGAGTATTTACGTGCTACTTATCATGGCGGGTTCTTCGGTCTATTAAACCCATTTGGTATATTGGCCGGCCTTGTATGTGTCACGATGTTTATGATGCAAGGGGCTTCATGGTTACAAATGAAGACAGATAGTGAGCTAAGAGTTCGCAGTGCTAAAGCATCGCAAGTTTGTGGTGGTTTATTATTTGTATTCTTTGGTGCTGCGGGCGTTTGGTTAGCTAATGGTATTGATGGTTATGTTATCACCTCTTCACTTGACTTTGCTGGTCCGTCAAATCCAACCACTAAAACGGTTGCGATTGAAGCTGGCGCTTGGTTAACTAACTATGACAAGTATCCTATTACGATGTTATTCCCTGCTTTAGGGCTATTAATGCCAATATTGGTTATTTTAGCCAGTCGTTTTAACCGCAGTGGATTCGCATTCTTGTTTAGCTCACTTGCTATTGCTGGTGTTATTTTTACTTGTGGTACAGCGATGTTTCCATTTGTTATGCCATCATCACTAGAGCCTAATGTGAGCTTAACTATGTGGGATGCTACCGCAAGCCAAATGACCTTAACGGTGATGACCATTGTTGCAGCTATCTTTGTACCAATTATATTGTGTTATACAGCTTGGACTTACTACAAGATGTACGGTCGCTTAAATCGTGAGTTTATTGAAGACAATAAAACCTCACTTTACTAAATTAAGGAGCAACATTATGTGGTATTTTGCGTGGATTTTAGGGGTATTGTTAGCCTGTTCATTCGGTATTATTAATGCCTTATGGCTTGAGAATACCGAAAATATGGATCGCAATAGCGAACAATAAACGCTATATATTCTGACAAAAAAACCGCTTTAGTGATAAAGCGGTTTTTTATTGGCTACTGTTTTGGTGTGCAGTTGCCGAGAACGACCATGTCTTCGAAAGGCTGCCTCGAATACCTCACTGATAATTTTTGCTAAAAGAGCAAATTCTAATGCGGATTGGTACTATAGAAATTCTATTCATTGAGGCTTCCAAGGGCGGGTTTAATACCAATCTCATTAAATATCTGATCAGTTCAGAGTCTCTCAGGTTTTTCAATTCAAGGCACATTGATGTAGAAATGGTTGTTGCCTTTTAAATCGATGTAACACAGAAGTGGAATACCTGAGAGACTCCATTCTGGCGGGTTTCAAAGTCCTTTATGCTTCGTTAGATGCTTTCAAAATACGACGGCATGGTCTATTTTTTTCCATAAAAAATAAGACATTCCCACCATCCATGGCGGTCAGATACTGGAGGTAGAGTAACGCAGGAGCTTGTTATACCAATCCCATTAAATATCTGGTCAGTTCAGAGTCTCTCAGGTTTTTCAATTCAAGGCACATTGATGTAGAAATGGTTGTTCCCTTTTAAATCGATGTAACACAGAAGTGGAATACCTGAGAGGCTCCATTCTGGCGGGTTTCAAAGTCCTTTATGCTTCGTTAGATGCTTTCAAAATAGAATCACTATTTGCTTCAATCATCTGCCTTGCCTACAGCACTTTGAACTCCCGCTGAAAGATCACATATTTAATAGGATTGGTATAAGCACCTTATATGCTGCTTAATATGATGTTGGCATACGACTGCAAGATCAATTTTTTGCTGTAAAAAATAAGACACTCCCACCATGGCGGTTAAAAGCAGGAGATGGAGTAACGCTGGAGCTGTTGCCGCGAGCAACGATGCCTACAATCCGATGACTTACCCAAAAGACATAGAACTCCCAAGAATGACTAGATAATGATTGGAATTGGTATTAGGTACAACAAAATACCACCAGATGCCAAAGTATTATCAAGATTATTGTCTGTAAATAGGTCATACTGGTTGTCTGTTTTTTAAACAGGGTGATTTATTAATAATCTACTTAAGGGGATATATAATGAGTAGTTGGATTTTAGTCGCGGATAGCGCACATGCTCGTCTGTTTAATGCAGAAACAGCGAAATCTACATTAATTGAGATTAAAAATATGATCCATCCCGAAGCACGACAGCATGAACAGAAGTTGACCTCTGATCTACCAGGGCGTCAGGCTGGTGGGGCTACCAATAGCCACCACTCTGTTGGTGGTAAAACAGAACCTAAAAAATATGAGGCAGTCGAATTTGCTAGAGAGATCTGTCAATATCTTGAAGCAGCACATAATGAGCACAAGTTCAGTGACTTGATTGTGGTTGCAGCACCTCATTTTCTTGGTAATTTACGCAAGGAAATGAGCAATAACATCGCTAAAATTGTGACGCTGGAAATCGACAAAGATATTGTAAAGCAAGACATTGACTCAATTAGACGTCAACTGCCAAATATTTTACCCAGCTTAACAACATAAGTTGGACCGCTTATTAAGCTGTCCCATCCATGATTGGCATGCAGACAGCTTAATGGGTGTTGTTGCCTTTTTATATTGCCATTAAGCCGCTAACCGCCAAGTTATGTCATGAAGTCTGCGGTGTTAATGCTAAATTGGCTGAGGGCTTTGGCTTCATTAATAAGGTGTACATCACTGGCACCCAAATTAATGACAACATAGTTGCTAATAAGGTACCACCAGCAATAGCGATGGCAAACGGCGGCCAAAAACCGCCACCGGCAATAATCAATGGTAAAAAACCGCCTATGGTGGTGATGGTGGTAGAACCAATATGACGTCCACAACCACTTACCGTACTAATGATTAACGATAAATTTCCATGGCGAGCCTCGGGAATATCTTCTAGTTCAGCCAGAATCACAATGGCCGCATTAATGGCTAATCCCATTAACCCTAACAGTCCGATAATTACCGTAAACCCAAACGGATAACCAAACACAAACACAGACAATAAACCTAAACCTGCCGATTGAAATGCACTTAGTAGAATAATGGCAGTTAATCTAAATGAGTTAAATGACAACACCACAGTGGCTAATAATAACGTGACAACCAATACAATGTTGGACAGCAAGTTGCCAACAGCTTCATTGCGTTTGGCACTTTCTCCGCCCACTTCTACATGGTAACTCGCCGGAATAACCAATTGGGCTATCTCATCTTTAGCATCATTTAGCACTTGTGCCGGTAATACTCCACTGGTGATGTAAGCCTCTATGGTGTTCACGCGCTCACCATTTCTGCGTGGTATGGCTCCTCGACTCACATTGATATCGTTATAAGATAGTGCTGACAGTGGTATACCTGAACCCGACGGCGAAACTAAGTTTATTTCGGCTAAGCGGGTTGCTTGCTCACGGCTGTTATCGCCTAAACGAACCCGAATTGGCAGAGATTCAGTTTGCTCAAGAATGCTGCCACCTATAATGCCTGTGGTCGCCATTTGAATTTGATTGGCAATATCGCTAAGGCTAAGGCCACTCATTAAACTGGCATCTTCATTCACCTGTAACCACACTTTGGGTGCACCAGAACTGAGCGTAGACCGAGTGTGAATAACATCGGGCGTTGCAACTAAAATACTGCGCACTTGTTCGCCTAGTGTTTTTAATGTATCTAAATTGGGGCCATAAATACGCAGTTCAACAGGGGCATTAAAAGGGGGGCCTTGTTCCAGTTTACGCACCAATATTTGTGCTTGTGGAAATTCGGTATCGAACTCTTTTTGTAATTGTAAAATTAATCGATTAGCGGCGACAAAATTGGTGACTTTAATCATTGCTTGGGCGTAATTCGTTGCCCCTTGTTGCCGTTGAGTCAAATTATAATAAAAGGAAGGGGTATTGCCGCCAACAACCCAAGTGGCTGCAAGAATATCGTCAATTTTTTGCAGTTTTTTATCGATAATTTTAACTTGTGCAAGGGTATTATCAATACTCACATGAGGTGCCAAGTAGACTTCTATTTGGAACATATCGCGATCAGACGGTGGGAAAAACTGCTCGGTCATTTTGCTTGCCGCAAAAAAGCCCGCAACCGGTAAAATACCAATCACGATGGCGGTTAATATTGGACGAGATAACGCAAACCGCAAACTGGCTGTAAACGCTTGGCTGATTTTAGGAAAAGCCATGCCTTGCTGATACCAAACCGTTGGTTTTTCACTGCGGCTAAAACGCCCAGCAAGACCAGCAATAATAGTGTGAGAAATTATATATGAGCCGAGTAGGGCGAACATCACCGAAATTGCTATACCGCCAACAAACTCTCCAGCAGCACCTGGCATTAGTACAATAGGAGCGAAAGCTAACATGGTCGTTATAGTTGAGCCCCCCAGTGGCAACCACAAATGGTGTAACGTTTTCGATACCGCTTCAAGTTTACTCATACCTTGCTGACGTCGTTGTGCAATAGCATCGACAATGACAATGGCGTTATCGACCATAATCCCCAGTGCAACTACTAAACCCGTTACCGACATTTGGTGAATGGGAAGTCCGGTATATTTCATACAGGTGAGGGTAAACAGTGCAGTAAGTGGCAGTGATATCGCTACAATTACGGCATTACGCAGCCCTAACGTTAGCATTAGAACCACTAAAATAATCACAAACCCTTGCAACAAATTAATCACCAAGCCGCCTAGGCGGTCGCTGGTGTAGCTTTGTTGGTCAAATAGCCATTGCACTTCAATATTGGCTGGTAAGTTAACTGAAAAGTCATTGATGGTTTGGCTAACGTGTTGTTGCCACACATCAACGCGATTATTATTGAGCATTCGCGCAGACACCAACACGCCTTGCTGGCTATCAATTAAGGCAATGCTCGATGCCGGTGTTTTTCCTTGGCGGGTAATGTTAGCGACATCACCTAAACGAATAATTTGACCGTAATCGTCTACTTTTAGTGGAACTTGACGAATACGGTTTTGAGAATCTAGCTCGCCAGACACTTCAACTAAAGCTCTAAATTGGCTGTTATTGATTTCTCCGGCTGAAATTTTACTGTCGGCGTTATTTAATATTGCCGCAATCCCCGCGGGAGTTAAATGTAATTGGCTAATTTTATTGCCATCTAACTCGACTAATATTTCTTCTTCTGGTGCGCCATACAATTTTGCAAAGTCAGTACCATTGAGAAGTCTTAATCGGCTTTGTAATTCTTTGGCATAACGGTTTAGAATATCCGCTCGTACAGGGCTATCATCGGCCCAAACAAGCCCTAAAATGGCCGTATTGGCATAACCCAGTTGGTCATCTAATACACTGTTTTGAGCCTCTACTGGTAGCAACAGTTTGCTGTCTGCAATAAGATCCCGAGCACGCGACCAAACCGGATCTGTATCGTTCACGGTGTCTTTTAATTCTAATTGAATTACCGAAATGCCTGGGCGAGAGGTCGACTGAACCAGCTTTAAATCTTCTAAACGACGCAATTGATTTTCAAGCACTTCGGTAACCAATGCTTCAACCCGCTCAGCAGATGCGCCAGGGTATTGGGTGATAACAGACGAAAATCGATTAGTAATATGTGGATCTTCAGTACGAGGAAGGCTAGAAATTGCGCCTAATCCAGCAACAATGAGTAACGCGATAAATAAGCTGGTTAAGCGACCATTTTCTAAAAATGCTTTAATCATAAGTCCCCCAATTGCTCTGTCTGAGCAAGAGAGACTTTTTGACCGACGACTAACTTGTGTAATCCGTCAGACACAATAAGCTCGTTGGGTTTAATGGCGCCTTTGATATAAGCAAGTTGTTCATTGGTGTAAATAATTTCAACATCCCTGCGTTCAATTTGATAATACCCTTGTTCATCTTGGATCAAAGCAAACACATTCCATAACCCTCGTACGCCATCGGTTAATGCCGACATTGGCACCCAATAACCATCAACAAATCGGTCTTGTTGATAGGCAAGATAAGCGATTTCACCATTAATCACCCCAACAGACTCAGGTAATTGGATTCGGACCTGCACCGTACGGCTCACTGCATTGACCTCGGCACTAACCCCTGCAATGTTAGCGGTGAACGTTTGTTTTCCTACTCGAACATCGACCTTTTGTTGTGCAGTTAATTGTTGTGCTATATCAATGGGAACGCCAATGTAGGCCATAGGTTGGCTATTACCAACTAAGGTGAAAACAGCGCTACCCAGTGAGATCACTTCACCACGATTATGAAAACGTTGGCTAATTTTTCCGTTAAATGGTGCCAGTAGTGTTGATTTTTCAATTTTTAAATGTGTCGCACTTAAGCTTGCTTCAATGCGCTTTTGATTGGCTTGTAAGCTGGTAACTTGTTGTTGTGTTTCATCGAGTTGTTGTTCTGAAACATAGTTTTGTTGCTTTAATTTTAACGTACGCGTTAAGGTGCTTTTAGCTAAATCGATATCCGCTTGAGTTTGCAACAGACTTGCTTGTAGCTGCTGCTGCTCTGCAATTAATAAGTCGGTATCGAGTTGTGCCAATGTTTGCCCTTCAATCACGGTGTCACCACTGTCGACAAGGATCGTATTGAGTTTACCTGCCAGTTCAAAACCTATACTTGTGGTATTTGCCGAACGAATGGTGCCAGTATAAGTTTGCATATGCTGATAACGATCATTTAACACTAGAGGTTGTGACAAGACTGTTTGATATTCTACTGTTTGCGAATGCTCTTTTACCTCAGAGCCACAACTGTTTAATACCATTAAGCTTAAACCTAATGCCCAATACCGAATAATGGGTGTAAATGTCTTTGGCGCATACATAAAGGTGATTCCTTGCAAAACAATAGACTGAGTCAATATTGGCTTATTCGCTATAGGTGTTAATAACAGTAACCTAGCGTATTAACAATAAGCTGTAAATGTAGTTTATATGTTAACTAGACTCGCTAGTCTAGTTTTATTGAACTGGACTGTCCAGTCTATTTTTGGTTATTATGGCCCTAAATATTGTGCAGTTGTGCTGATATTCGATTCTGCTTGATGGTTAACCTACGGAATAAAAATGACAATAGAACACACATCGCCACACAGTCATGAACAGGCAAATTTAAGCCGCAGTGAACAAAAGCGAATTAAGATACTCGAATCGGCAATGGAGCTTTTTTGTCATCAGGGATTTCCTCATACCAGCATGGATGAAGTCGCCAAACATGCCGGTGTGTCAAAGCAGACCGTGTACTCTCATTTTGGCTCAAAGGATGATTTGTTTGTTGCTGCTATAGACTCTAAATGTGCAATTCATCAACTTACAAATGCAGCATTGATAGATGCAACACAACCGCAGCGGGTTATTTTGATGTTTGCCCAACAATTTGGTGAAATGATTGTCAGTAAAGAAACCATCACAGTATTTAAAACCTGTGTAGCTCAAGCCGACACGCATCCTGAAGTGTGTAAATTATTTTATGATGCTGGTCCTAAACATGTTTTAGGCTTGATCCGCGACTACTTGAAAAAAGTTAATCAGTATGGTGTCTATTATTTTGCTAACCCCCACGAAAGCGCTGTTAGGTTGTGTTTAATGTTATTTGGTGAGGTCAAATTGCGTTTAGAGTTAGGTTTGGATATTGGCGATTTACTTTCTGCTAGACAAGAATACTTACAAGATACTGCAGAGATGTTTTTGCGGGCTCATAAAGTTAACGTAGAATAATTGAACTAAATTGGCTGTGTAACAGTATTAATACTGCCATTAAACCAAAGTAGTATTCCGTTTAACTCATTCTAGAAGGGAAGCCGATTGATATGATGCTTTATAATACTAACGTAAATCAGCCTAAAACATGTCGCTCATTAGTTTTGTCAGCATTGCTTTCATCAGGTTTGTTGTTAAGCCAGCCAGTGTTAGCGGCACCAGAACAATCACCTTACTCATTAACGCTTGAGCGTATTTCAACCGGAACCAGTGATATTGGTCAAGATAATAGCGTTACCAATCAATTGCAGCGAGACACTTGGAAAGCCAAATTTTCAGCCACAAAATCACTTAACCGCCAATGGTCAATTGGAGCCAATATTGGTTACGACAACCTAGATTACAGCTGGGATATTAATCAAAACACGCCATTAATTTCAAATGCTCAGCCTTGGTCGACAATACATAAATACAGTGCCGGTTTGTCATTATCATATCGCCATGACGACAATTGGATGTTTTTCGTCGCCCCTCAATTACAATATTCCTATGCGGACACGGCTTCTTCGTCGAATGCCCAAAGTTATGGTGTGGTAGCATCTGGAATGTATCGCTTCGATTCCGGTAATATGCTGGGCTTTGGTGTTGCATACTTAAACGATATTTCAGAAGTACGAACTGTGCCATATTTAGCGGTTAGTTGGCAGATAAACGATAAGTGGGTACTTGCTAACCCATTCCAGGCCGGTTTTAGTGGCCCAGCAGGGTTAGAATTAAGCTATCAATATAATCGAGACTGGAGCTTTGGTGTTGGTAGTTCACGACGCATGGAGCGCTTTTTAGTTGCCGACGACGATCAAACAATTGAAGTTGCTGAATGGGTTGGTTTTTTACGTGCAGGCTGGCAAGCAACCGATAATATTAGCCTAAACGCTTATGCAGGTTACTATTTTGCGGGTGAAATGGAGTTAAGTTATCCTGAAGTAACAGAAGACATGGATAACCAAGCCGCGTTTGGCTTAGTATTTGGCGTTAAGTTTTAATTTTATACCAATCCCATTAAATATCTGGTCAGTTCAGAGTCTCTCAGGTTTTTCAATTCAAGGCTCATTGATCTAGAAATGGTTGTTGCCTTTTAAATCGATGTAACACAGAAGTGGAATACCTGAGAGATTCCATTCTGGCGGGTTTCAAAGTCCTTTATGCTTCGTTAGATGCTTTCAAAATACGACTGC
>NZ_JBSQBN010000135.1:0-12353 GCF_053850585.1 Shewanella sp. A22 | reverse complement strand
TTCAAAGTCCTTTATGCTTCGTTAGATGCTTTCAAAATAGAATCACTATTCGCTTCAATCATCTGCCTTGCCTACAGCACTTTGAACTCCCGCTGAAAGATCACATATTTAATAGGATTGGTATTAAACAACCTTTTGTCTTACTTAAGTCAATTTTAAATAGGTAAGAGGTTACCAAAAAAATCATCATTCATTTTGCCTTACGTGTAAACATAACGCTTGGTCAACACGACTAGAACCTATTGTTCATTTTTATCCCTATTATCGCAAGTTAACACCAATTATACCTTTGAGTTCTAATATATAAACTTTTCAAATATATCGGTTGCGTAATGCATCAAAGTCCATTAGAATTTTCTTATAGACCTTTAAATGGACCATCAGTATGTCTCGATTATCCAACGCATTACTTTTCAGCATTATTTTTGTCACATTGACGGCTCCCCGTATTACGCAAGCTTATGATATAAAAACATTAAAACTTGTAAACTCTCAGCAACCTCAAACCCGAGTCTATGATGCAAAAATTGAAGCGATTAAAGCGGCAACCGTTTCTGCACAAACTTCTGGGCGGATCATTAATATTCATTTTGATGCCAATGACCTCGTACCACAAGGTGCTGCATTATTAGAAATAACCAATAAAGAACAAGGTGCGGGATTAGCAGGAGCGGAAGCTGAACTCGCTAAAGCTAAAGCGCTGAACAACGAAGCACAAGCACAATACCTTCGCTATCAAACATTGTTTCCTAAAGGCGCTATTTCACAAGGCGCCATGGATGAAGCTACAGCCAAAGCTAAATCCAGTAAACAAGCTGTTAGCGCCGCGCAAGCCCTGTTAATAAAAGCCAAAGAAAGTGTAAATTACACGGTTGTCAGCGCCCCTTTTAGTGGTCGAGTAACTCAACGTTTCGTTGAGTTGGGTGAAACAATATCCTATGGCCAAGCTTTATTCTCGGGTTACGACACTCAGCACCTTAGGGCGGTATTCAATGTCCCTCAACAAGATGTCGCACAGTTGCAACAACAAGGAAAAGTGACCGTACAACTCTTTAATGGTGATAGGATCACATCAAATGATATTCAAGTATTTCAATTTGCCGATCCACTTACACACCAACATCAGGTTCGGGTTAATCTTGATGCCAGCAAGCAAGAAAACGTCGTCGTAGGCCAATGGGCCAAAATCATAAATAACACCGCCAATAAGCCAAGCTTAATAATCCCATTATCGGCCATACATCAAGTTAGTGACTTAACGTCTGTATATCGCAAAAATGCAGATAAAATAGCGCTTAATCAAGTGCGTATAGGCCGAATTGACCATCAAAATAACACTGCTGAAGTGTTATCAGGCCTGATGGAAGGTGATGAAATAGTTATTGATGCTGGGCATTATTTGATTATGTCCTCAGCAACAAAAGCTCAGGAGTAACCCTAATGACAACGCCTAACGGTTCAATGAAACTCGGTATCTCCGGCTCAATTGCAAAAGCATTTCAACTTAATGCCATTACGCCATTGTTGGCAATTTTAGGCTTACTACTAGGCCTGTTTGCGGTAATTATCACGCCCAAAGAAGAAGAACCACAAATTGATGTTACATTTGCAGATGTGTTTATTCCCTACCCTGGCGCCACCCCTACTGAAGTTGAAAATCAGGTTACTTTGCCCGCCGAACGTATAATTTCTGAAATAAAAGGCATCGATACTCTTTACTCTTTTTCACAGCCTGATGGCGCGCTTATTATCGCTATTTTTGACGTTGGTGTTCCACGTGATGAAGCCGTGGTTAATTTGTATAATCAGTTATATTCAAATAGTGATAAATTTAATCATGCAGCAGGTATTGGCGAGCCATTAATCAAACCTAGAGGGATTGATGATGTACCAATTGTCGGGTTAACGCTCTGGTCACAAGATCCTAACATGACAGCTGAACAACTCACCTTAGTTGCATCTGGTCTCGAGACCGAACTAAAACGAATACAGGGCACTCGCGAGATTTATAGCCAAGGCGAACATGAACTGGTATTAAATGTACGCATTGATCCTGTCAAAATGAACAGTTTCGGGGTTATGTTTAGCGATATCAGCGCCGCATTACGAGACAATAACCAAGTGTCGACACTTGGTTCAATGACACAATTTAATCAAGAAATTAAGTTACAAACAGGGCAGTTTTTACAAACGCCTGATGATGTTAGTAATCTATTAATTAAAGTAAATCAATCAGAAACCACAGCAGGGAAAACTTCGCCCCCTCAAGCGGTATACTTATCAGATATCGCTAAAGTCAGCTTAAAAAGTGATATTCCTAAACAACATGTCTGGCATGTCACCGACAAGGGAACCTACCCAGCCATAACAATTGCTATTGGAAAACAAGCAGGGCAAAACGCCGTCGACATAGCCAATTTAGTGTTGGCCAAAATTGATGCTGTGGACAATGTCTTAATCCCTGACAATGTCAATATTGCCATCTCTCGCAACTACGGAAAAACGGCTGGAGATAAGTCTAACACCCTTATTTTTAAACTAATTTTTGCTACGTCAGCCGTTGTGCTCTTGGTCTTTTTTACTATGGGGTTTCGAGAGTCGGCTGTCGTTGGTGTTGCCATTATTATAACCTTAGCGATTACGTTGTTTGCATCTTGGGCTTGGGGCTTTACGTTAAATCGTATTTCATTGTTCGCACTTATTTTTTCTATTGGCATCTTGGTCGATGATGCCATCGTGGTGGTAGAAAATATTCATCGACACATGGCAATGAGTAATAAGCCTATTAGCGAACTGATCCCCCACGCCGTTGATGAAGTTGGTGGACCGACAATATTAGCCACATTTACCGTTATTGCCGCTTTATTACCCATGGCATTTGTATCAGGGCTTATGGGCCCATATATGAGCCCAATCCCCATTAATGCCAGCATGGGAATGATTATTTCGTTATTAATCGCCTTTATTATGACGCCTTGGTTAAGTAATCACCTACTTAAGCCTCACAAGAAAACTCACCATGTGAACAAGGCCTCTCATGATACTGGTGTCGCAATAGAAGAAGACAATCGATTAACACGTCTTTTTACACGGATTATGAGTCCTTTTTTAATTGGTGATCATGCACCAAAAGCTCGAAAAGGCTTGGCTTTAGGGATTATTTTATTGATAGCCTTTGCTACCGCCTTACCAGTGATGCAAGCTGTTGTACTAAAAATGCTGCCTTTTGATAATAAATCTGAGTTTCAAGTGATGGTCGACATGCCTGAAGGCACGCCAGTAGAACAAACTCAAAGAGTGTTGCAAGACCTGAGTCAATATCTTACTGCTATAGAAGAAATTGAGCATTTACAATTATATGCAGGCACTCATGCCCCAATGAACTTTAACGGTTTAGTGCGGCATTATTTTTTACGTAGCAGCCAAGAACTGGGGGAGATTCAAGTCAACCTGGTGGATAAAAAACATCGAGACAGAGACAGCCATACCATAGCTTCGTCAGTCCGCGAGCCATTACAAAAAATTGGTCTACGTTATCAAGCAAATATAAAAATTGTTGAGGTGCCACCAGGGCCACCAGTTTGGTCTCCCATTGTCGCCGAGGTTTATGCACCTAACACCGAGTTACGCGAACAAGCCGCCAATGACTTATTACAGCGTTTCAAAGATACTGAACACGTTGTTGATATGGATATTTATTTACCCGCACAACAACAAAAATGGCAAATCATTATTGACCGTAATAAAGCCCGTTTATTGGGCATCTCATATGCCAGTATTGTCGATACTATTAGCACTGCCGTAGATGGTAAGGATGTCAATTATTTACATCAAGAACAGTTAACTCAACCGACACCAATAAGGCTCCAGCTTGATGAAGCCGCCAAAATTAACCTACAACAAGTGTTGTTATTACGTTTAACAAGTCAATCTGGAGCTTCTATACCACTGTCAGAGCTAGTGGCTGTTAGCTTACAAACCATTAACGCCCCGATTATACATAAAAATATGGTACCGATGATTATGGTCATAGCCGATATGGCAGGGCCAACAGGCAGTCCACTCTATGGAATGTTCGATATGGTGAGCCAGATAAACCACCAAAATGAACAAACTGATTCAAGTTATCCGATACAGCAAAATTTAGTTAATCAACCAAATGGATTATCTGACGTGTCTATTTTATGGGATGGTGAATGGAAAATAACCTATGAAACGTTCCGCGATATGGGGATTGCTTATGCCGTTGGTATGATAGCGATTTATTTACTTGTAGTAGGACAGTTTAAATCTTATACCGTGCCGTTAATTATCATGGCACCCATTCCCTTAACCATCATAGGTGTTATGCCGGGCCATGCTTTATTGGGTGCTCAATTCACTGCCCCATCAATGATAGGCATGATAGCGCTGGCTGGAATTATTGTTCGAAACTCAATTTTACTGGTTGATTTCATTAATCAACAAACCGCGGCAGGCATCCCCTTAGAACAAGCGGTTATTCACTCTGGAGCGGTAAGGGCAAAACCAATAATGTTAACCGCATTAGCAGCAATAATTGGAGCATTATTTATTATAGACGACCCCATTTTTAACGGATTGGCCATCAGCTTAATTTTTGGGATTTTTATCTCAACCATTCTAACCTTGGTGGTTATTCCTGTGCTGTATTTTTCAGTAATGAAACAAAAACACGTGACTACCACAAAGTAACCACATTATTGATATTGTGAGCATCACCCAAATAAGGAGTTAAACATGTCATTAGAAAGAAGTATTATAGCCTTTGGTGGCTTTATGGTTTTATTATCGGTTGTGTTAACAGCATTGGTCAGTCCATATTTTGTCTGGCTAACGGTATTTGTAGGAGCTAACCTATTTCAAAGTGCATTTACCGGTTTTTGCCCAGCTGCAATGGTGATGAAAAAAATGGGCGTCAGAACTGCAGCTGAAATAGCCTTAAGTAAATAAACAACAAGGACATGATTGTGTTAAAAAAATCTATTTCAAGATCGACTAATCACTTGTGGGCATTGTTCGCCTTATTGGCGGTCTCTTTTATGCCCCCCTCCCAAGCGGCACAACAAGACCCAAATGTTGCTTGGCAAAAAATAGAGCGTCAGGTGATGGTCATCGATGTTCGCACTGCAGAGGAATTCGCTGCTGGGCACATTAATGGCGCAATTAATATTCCATTCGATCAAATAGTGCCAGAACTTACAAAGTTGAACTTAACAAAAGATACCGACCTTGTTTTATATTGCCGCAGCGGCCGTCGAAGCGGAATAGCGCAAAATGCATTAGTTAAGCAAGGATATAGTAAAACTTATAATGCTGGCGGTTTTGACACGTTAATGTCGTATAGATAATCTCGAAAAATCAAATAGGGCTTGGCTAACTTGCGTGGTTAACAGGCCCTAATCAATAATAAAAACCACAAAATACTCACTTTTTAACCCCATCATTTAAAAATGTAAATTTATTCGCTTAACAATAACGCTACTTTTAAGGCGTAAACTATTATTTCCACAGAAATTAGTTATTTATTAATTAGCAAAACCAATTTTCATTATTCATTTTACCAATAATCTGATTTTTCAATAAATCAACAAAGTCTTTATAAAGTAATTGTTTCCACAAAATCCAAAGAAATATAAATTCACAAAAACAATATATTTATTCAAAAAATAAATCACCCTTCTTGTCACCTTAAAATAAATATTTAACATTTTATTTACATAAGCCAGAATTATGGTTACCTTTTAAACAGATGAGCAAAATAAGCTTATCGTTAAAACATAATTACAAAAGACATTAAGTCACTCTCAGTAACATGGAAGATAATATGAAAAAGCATAAAAAACCCATTGTCGTGCTTAGCATGACAGCACTCGCTTTGGCCATTTCAACTCAAGTCAATGCAGCTCCAACGCCCTTGCAACTTTCTGCAACCAACCAACAAATTGAACAACAATCACCCTTACCTAAACGTTATATCGTTAAATTCAAAAATGACAATGCAGCTCAGACACTTAATAGTAGTGCTGCGATGCAAGGCCTGAATACAGAAACAGACAGCAACAGCATGGCTTACGAGCCTCGCACAAATGAAGTGTTTACTCAGTTTCGGGCTTTAAACAGTGTCAAAGCACGAGAGATGAAGCGTGTCGGTCGTAGTAATAGCTATTCTGTAAAGCTCGATTCGCCTTCAATTAAAGAGTTGCGTTTGCGTCAAGACGTTGAGTATGTTGAAGAAGATTTACCTAGAAGATTGCTTGCAGAAACAACTCCTTGGGGGCAAACGTATGTAGGTGCCACTGTACTAAGTGATAACCAAACAGGCAATCGTACTATCTGTATTATTGACTCTGGTTACGACCGTAGCCACAACGATTTAAATGGCAATAATGTAACTGGTACCAATAATTCTGGTACAGGTAATTGGTATCAACCAGGTAACAATAATGCCCATGGCACTCATGTTGCTGGCACCATTGCCGCCATTGCCAATAACGAAGGTGTTGTTGGAGTTATGCCTAACCAAAATGCCAATATTCATGTTGTCAAAGTATTTAATGAGGCTGGGTGGGGTTACTCATCATCCTTAGTAGCGGCTATCGATACTTGTGTTAGCGCTGGTGGTGCAAATGTAGTCACTATGAGCTTAGGTGGCAGTGGCTCTACGACAACCGAACGAAATGCATTAAACTCTCATTATAATAATGGAGTATTACTCATTGCAGCCGCTGGTAATTCTGGTGATAGTAGTTATAGCTATCCTGCATCTTATGATAGCGTTATGTCGGTTGCAGCTGTAGACAGTAATCTTGATCATGCCGCTTTTTCACAGTATACAGACCAAGTAGAAATTTCAGGTCCCGGAGAAGCTATCTTATCAACGGTTACCGTTGGTGAAGGTCGTTTAGCCGATATCACTATTGGTGGTCAGTCATACTTTAACAATGGCCTAGTACCACATAATCGTTTAACACCATCTGGTAGCAACTATACTGCCGCACCCATTAACGCAAGTGCTACTGGCACATTGGCAGAATGTACTGTTAATGGCACAAGTTTTAATTGCGCTAATATGAACAACAAAATCTGTTTAGTTGAACGAGTGGGTAACCAAGGGACAAGCTATCCAGAAATTAATGCAACAAAAGCCTGTAAGGATGCAGGGGCTGCAGGGATAATTGTTTATAGTAATAGCGCGTTACCAGGCTTGCAAAACCCTTTCCTTGTTGATGCAAATAGTGACATTACCGTTCCCTCCGTTTCTGTAGATCGTGCAACGGGTCTGGCACTTAAAGCTCAAATTGGTCAGTCGGCCACGGTGAGCAACCAAGGCAACCAAGATTATGAGTATTACAATGGTACTTCAATGGCAACGCCACATGTTTCAGGTGTAGCAACATTAGTATGGAGTTATCATCCTGAATGTAGTGCCAGCCAAGTACGTAATGCACTAAATGCAACCGCAGATGATTTAAGTGTTGCTGGTCGCGACAACCAAACAGGTTACGGCATGGTTAATGCTACTGCGGCAAAAGCTTACCTTGATGAATCATGTAATGGTCCTACGGATCCGGGTAATGGTTCAGGTGACAGTGTACTTGAAAACGGTGTCGCTAAAACGGGTCTAGCTGGCGCAAAAAATGATGAGTTATATTTCTCGCTAGATGTACCAGCAAACGCAACGAATTTAAGTTTCACCATGAGCGGTGGTACTGGCGATGCTGATTTATATGTACAGTATGGCGCTTCACCGACCAACAGCAGTTATGATTGCCGTCCATGGGAAAATGGTAATGCAGAATCTTGCCCTATCACTACGGTTCAATCTGGTACTTATTATGTGATGGTACAAGGTTATAGTGCATTTAGTGGTGTCAGTTTAGTTGCTAATTACACTGCTGGTAGCACAGGTGGGGGTAATACAGGCGGCCCAGCAAGCTACACGAACACCGATAACTATACGATTCCTGATAATAACACCAGCGGCATTAGCAGCCCAATTACCGTTAGCCGCACTGGCGATTCAGGGACTGTCTCCGTTTCAATCGGGATTGTTCATACTTATATTGGTGATTTAACCATCCAGTTAGTTAGCCCTACAGGTCAAACTGTTGTGCTACACAATAATACTGGTGGCGGAACCGATAACTTAACGCAGACTTATACGGCTAATATGGCAGGTGTTGAGTCTAGTGGTATATGGACATTAAAAGCAGTAGATAATGCAAGCCAAGACACTGGGTATATCGATACTTGGAGTTTAAGCTTCCAATAATATTCTTGTTTTTAATATAAAAATAGCCACATTATGTGGCTATTTTTATGAGCCATTAATGATTGAATGAAGCTTAGAAGTGAGGTTGTAATGTTTGTAAAACTGCTGGCTGTTGATTTTTCTTTATGACTTCAAATATTGAAGCAAAAGAGTTTGGCGTACTGACATCTACAGCCAATTTTAATCGTCTGGCAATATCATTGGCCGACAATACACCACGAATAGTATGATGCTTTCGGTCTAATACCAAGCAATGCTGCTGTCCTGCGGATTGTAATGTTTCAATAACATCCCCAATACGAGCATAACTTAAATCTTCAAAATCAATCGCTTTAAGCTCTTCTTTAGGGATCATAAAATCGGTAACCGTTAGCTGATCACGCTGATGCCCCGCAGCTACACGTTTCAATATTTCTTGATTATACAAAGACTCAAAACTGATTAAACCAATAAACTGCTCTTTGTCATCAATGACCAATTTTAGACGGACATGGGATTTTTGCATTAAGTGCTCAACGTTAACAGCCGATGTGCTGGACTCGATAACCATTGGCGTCACTTTCTTAAAATCGGTAAATACATTTAGCGCTGAAGATAATACTGAGATGTCTTCATGGGCTTCTGGTGAAGTAAGTTCATCAATTTTTTCTACTGGGTATAGGGCTAATTTTTTCACAATAACTTCCTCAATCAATTATTAGTAAAAACATGATATTTATTAATTGGTTATAAATTAATACAATGCTTACTAGATAATTTGATTATCTGCCTGTGTTTTTATTAGTACAAGTCCCATTAAATTAAACTTAATTCACCTTTGCTAAATTAAGGTTAAATTCAGATAACTGTGTATCTAAATAGTGTAATAATTGACTAGCCCAACATCCCTCATTTTAATGTCTCTGGCTCTATTAATACACTATGGTTTGCATCGGACAACCACACTTGCCCCTCACTTATACTGACTTGCAATGACATATTACGATTAACAAACACGTCCATTTGTTTCACCGCATCTTCAGGCAAATTAATGACGCTTAAATTATCATAGCGAGTAAAGGCTTGATTATTTTGTTGCCACCAAATAGGCACACTTCGTCCACCATAGGTATAAAGAATAACGTGTTTTGAACGACCACAAGCTTTCCTTAGCCACTTTTCATCAGCCTGACCAAACTCAACCCAGAGATCAATTTCACCACTTAAACTTTTGTCCCAAAGCTCTGCTTCGTCATCGACACACAAACCTTTACTAAAAGCTAAGCTATCAGATGCATTTATGGCAAAAGCAAGTAAACGCACCATCATACGCGTATCCGTTTCAGAGGGATGTTGCGCTAAGGTAAACTGGTGATCAGCATAATAGTGACGGTCGATGTCTGCAATTTGCAGTGAGACTTTAAAAACGGTTGCTTTAGCAGCCATAGAAAATTCCAGAAAATATAAAAAACCGAGTCTACTACAAAGTAGACTCGGCATAATAGAATATACTGCTAAATGACTTAAATCGTGCCGGGGCGTAAATGTTTTGCCATAGGGAAATATTCACTAAACTGAGTGATTCGATCTATAGAGGACACTATTAAGATTCGACTACCATGTGCATATTGAGAAGCAATATCGCTTAACAATGGCACTATTTCTCGGCTTGCATCACGCCTCAATAATTCATTCATTTCACTGTCAAGCGGACTATCACTGTAAATAACGTCCAATTTTTGTAATAAAGGCATTGCAGCAATGGGAAGTAAATGGGCCGGCGTATCATTCGTTAATAAAATAATGTCGCCTTTTACACTAAAATCCTGAAATGCATCATGGTATCTCTGCTCAGTTAACCCATCAAACTTATCTTGATTAGTGGTAAAAAATCGCTCCCAAAACAATCGTCTATCTTTTCCTGCAAGCAATTTATGTTGCACTTCTTCGCGTTTACTAGCAACAAAATCAAACAAAGGGGCTAACGATGACGGCAGCATGGTCTCGAGACGAGAACGAATGGTTCGAGCAAAAACAGGCGCAGCACCCGCAGTGCTTATTGCAATAACTAACCGGCCTCGGTCTACAATTGAAGGCGTGATAAATCGACAGAATTTAGGATTATCAACCACATTAACCCAAATACCACGTTCAGTGGCTAATTGTGCATATTCCATATTTATCCGCTCATCCGCAGTGGCAAGATAAATAATATCGACATTAGCAATATCATCACGGTGCACACCACGGTGAGATAATTGTATTCGACCTTGTTGATGATAATTTTCAATATCATTGGCAACAACGGGTGCTATAACATGTATATACGCATCAGTTCTCGTTAATAAGTCCAATTTACGCGTGGCAACATCACCGGCACCAACCAGCAACACCTTAAGACCTTGAGTATCTACAAATAATGGAAAATATTGCATTAATTAACTCAATCTTCAATTACAGGAAATTGGTGTTGTATCCACGCGCGATAACCACCAACCATTGAGGCAACCTGTGTGTAACCCATAAGCTGTAAATTATGAGCAGATAAAGCCGACCGCTGCCCTGCTCCACAATAAAGCAGTAATGGAGTATCTTTGTTCGGGAAACGATGTTCAATGTCGCGCTCTATAATGCCACGGCTCATATGTTTTGCATTGGGTAAATGCCCTTGAAGCCATTCATTATCTTCACGTACGTCAATTAATTGCCATTGTTCTTGTTGCTGATATTGTTCAATGGTGACTAAAGTGACATTTGGCATAACAGAATCGACCAATTTGGCGAAAGCTGGGGATGCTTGCATAACGTGTCCTTAAATTGGGTAATATCACTCGTAAGTGATAAATGAGTCATACGCCTTAAAACCCAAAGTGGGTTAAGAAAAAACAGTTTATACATAGCGTTATTCGTTATGCATTTCACTTTTTTGTGAGCTACATTGCCAACACAACTCAAAACTTCCTTCGTTAATTTCATGGCATTGAACACATTGCCATTGTGGTTGTTTTATATCGAGTGCATCAAGTATAGTTTGAGCAGCTGTTAGTTGACTGTCAGTAACCCATAACTCAACTGTTTGCATCTCAATAGGTAAACCACCCACACCACCAATGAGTGCTTCGCCCTTAAGATCAACATCTATTCCACTCGTTTCAAGTAAGCCTTTCCATGTATGAGCCTGTAATAAATTACCACCAACCAATAAAACTTTTCGTTGTTCCATGCGTTATCCTAGGTCATTGCTCTTGCTGGCAAATTTGTTTCATCCTACTGCCTAAGCCAAAATCTGTCGAGTATTGTTTCTAAATTGGACATTTGTCGTAAACAATGATTAGCTTAATTTTACACAAACTATCTTGTTACATTCAAAAATATTATTTCTAGGACTCTATATGACGAAAATTGTGTTAAAGGGTGTTTTTCAGATCACCGCTTGGAATGAATCTGCTTATGCTGAACATAACAATAACAGTAAGCAAACCATCGCAGAAATTACCCAAACGTATTCTGGTGATATCAGTGGGTCTTCCGTCATTCGTTATGTCATGTCATATCAAAAAGGGGATGCGGCAGTATTTGTCGGAATGGAGCACTTAACGGTAAGCACACCAGAAATAACTGGCACCATAGTATTACAACATAATGGAGTGTTTTCACAAGGTATAGCAAAAAGCCAATTCAACGTAATCACTGACTCGGGTACCAATAACCTGCAGCAATTTATTGGCTACGGTGAGTTTACATCGACCGAAAACGGCCAAGCTGATTACACCATTACCTTACAAAATGACTAAGATAACCATTTCTCGTTTACATACAGCTATAGGCACTTTTAGAGTAGAGGGCTACCAGGCTTCTGCGGCTTTCGTTTGTACCCGTGTCGACATTCTAGGTTGTGATGGCTGGGAAACCTTAATCATTGATCCGCAAACGCAGTGGTACAAAACGTTAGTGATACCAATTATGATTAAAATGTGATCTAATCAAAGTATCACCTCTTATTAATCTTTATGTATGACTTCTCTTACTGATAAAGAAATACTTAACCTCTCCAAACAAGAAAAAAATGCGAATAAAAAAA
>NZ_JBSQBN010000134.1:0-12403 GCF_053850585.1 Shewanella sp. A22 | reverse complement strand
TTACTCTTTGTTGAGTCCTCTTCGTTAAGTAAAAGTAGCTTAGATTGCTAGGCAGCAATCCTCTCGCCTCGATTAAAACGTTTTTATCTCGAACAAAACTTAACCAGCAAAGATCAACAGGCCCTAGACAATTAGTCGTTAATGCTCTGGTTAGACTTGCCTAAACAGGTATATTCTACCAAGGGTAACTGAAATATAAGTTGTTAATTGATAACGTGGCATTCTATTAACACGTTTGTTCCATAATTGAATACGAATGCATAAACGCACAGTTTGCTTTGAGCCTTGGCGCGCTTAGCTTAGTATCGAGCAAGCTTTGATGTGTTGCAGGTATGTTGTATCAATGTGGTGGCTCTATCTGCTGTGTTTTTTGAGTCTTTTTGGATTAAGTACAATCAAATAGTTATCAATCTATGATGTTAACAATGGCATAATGTCGTATCGATAGTGTATTGATCGCTAGCGCGATATGAATTTTATAAGGAATGGATTTGTCTGACATTGTATTTTCTAAAACAGACTTACAGCAGGTTGTGACAATTGCTAAGCAAGCTGGCGAAGCTATTATGCAAGTTTATGCTCAAACTGATTTGCAAATTGAAGTTAAACAAGATGATAGCCCCGTCACCTCTGCCGATATTGCCAGTCATAATGTTATTGTTGCGGGCCTTAAACACCATTTTGCCGATATTGCGGTGATGAGTGAAGAAGCGGCAGATATTAGCTGGGTTGAACGACAAACGTGGCAAACGTATTGGTTAATCGATCCACTTGATGGCACCAAAGAGTTTATTAAACGCAATGGTGAATTTACTGTCAATATTGCGCTTATCCACCAAGGACAAGCTATTGCTGGTGTGGTGTATGCGCCTGTGTTAGATAAATGCTACAGCGGTATAGTGGGTCAAGGTGCGTGGCTTGAGCAAAAAGGTCAACTATCACTATTAGATATTCGTAACAGTACAGTGCAATCGCCACCTGTAGTGGTCGGTAGCCGCTCACACGTTAGCCCAGATGTTGCCACTTATTTAATGAATATTGGCGAACACCAAATGCTGAATGTTGGCAGTTCATTAAAGTTTTGCATGGTGGCCGAGGGTCAAGCTGATGTGTATCCTCGTTTAGGCCTCACGAGTGAATGGGATACTGCCGCCGCACAAGCGGTATTAGAAAGTGCTGGTGGTTTGGTGCTTGAATATCCGGCGTTAACAACACTGCAATATAATCAAAAAGAAAATATTTTAAATCCGTATTTTATTGCCGCATCTTCGGCATGGTTTGCTCGCAAGTAGTGCTAATCGCTATTAGCCTTTGCAAACGCTTATATGGGACCCCAATTAATAATAAGCAAATGGAGTGACAAGTTATGATGCGTATGGGCGTCGATCTCGGTGGAACAAAAATCGAAATAGTGGCTTTAGCTGATGATGGTGCAGAAATATTCAGAAAGCGCATTCCTACGCCCAAAAACTATCCGGGAACCATAGCAGCCATTGTAGGCTTGGTGACTGATGCGGAAACGGCAACAGAGCAAATCGGTACGGTTGGTGTTGGGATCCCTGGTGTTGTTTCACCGTTTACAGGCTTGGTCAAAAATTCTAATTCAACGTGGATTAACGGTCATCCGCTTGATAAAGATTTAAGTGATGTGTTGAGCCGTGAAGTTCGTGTTGCCAACGATGCTAATTGTTTTGCTGTATCTGAAGCCGTTGACGGCGCTGCAGCTGGCAAAGGCGTTGTATTTGGCGGCATCATCGGTACAGGTTGTGGCGCAGGAATTGCGATTAACGGCCGAGTTCATGGCGGAGGTAATGGTATTGGCGGCGAATGGGGACACAATCCATTACCATGGATGACCGCCGATGAATTTAATTCCACAACCTGTTTTTGTGGTAATCGAGACTGTATTGAAACCTTTATTTCGGGCACAGGCTTTGTGCGCGATTTTCGTGAGGCTGGTGGCGATGCGATGAGCGGTATTCAAATTTCTGAAATGATGCAACAAGGCGATCCGTTAGCTACTGCCGCATTTGAACGCTACATTGATCGCCTAGCGCGTTCACTTGCACACGTGATAAATATGATGGACCCCGATATGATTGTACTGGGGGGCGGGGTTTCGAATATTGAAGCTATTTATACCGAACTGCCTAAAGTGTTGCCAAAATATGTTGTGGGTCGTGAGTGCGGTACGCAGGTGGTGAAAAATAAATTCGGCGCATCATCAGGTGTTCGTGGTGCCGCTTGGTTGTGGGGCAGAGACGAAAAGTAGCTGTTATTCACTACCTGTTATAGCGATTCTCGAGTTGTTTTGTTATAGAGATTATTTGGCTCATTCACTAAACGGCACATAAACAGTGCCGTTTTATTTGTTAGGGTTTGTATTCGGACCTGATAACGATAAACTGGCGGCAATGTTTATTGATCATATGGTATATGGATGTTTTGGCTTAAAAAAATCTTATCGCAATTAGTTATGCCTATTCCTTTTAGCATTTTGTTGTTAGTGATAGCAGCCATTTTATGGCGAACACAACAGGTAAGGTTATTAAAATTTGGCCGACTGGCCTTAATGACTGCTATCGGTGTATTAGTACTCACTAGTCAATCGCAAGTGAGTTATTTTTTGGCAGATTCATTAGAGTCACAGTATCAAGTCAATCATCAACAAATTATCGGAACATGTGTTGTGATGGTGCTGGGGTCGGGTAATAGCGAACAATCGGGGCATACTGCTGTACAACAGTTATCGTCGACGGCTCTTGCGCGTTTAACCGAAGGAGTACGCCAGTTTAGTCTCGGTCCGCATTGTACTTTAGTGGTGAGTGGTTGGAATGGTGGTACTCAACTTGCTGCCCATGCCACTGTTATGGCTCAAGCGGCACAAGAGTTAGGAATACCAAAAACCAGCATTGTGGTATTTAATCAACCCAAAGACACCATTGAAGAAGCTTATGCCCTCAAAAGTCTTATTGGCTATGCGCCATTTAGGCTGGTCACTTCGGCTACGCATATGCCCAGGGCAATGCGAATATTCTCTTCCCTGGGGATGCAACCGCAGCCAGCACCAAGTGATTTTATCGCTCATGACGGTTATTGGTGGAAGCTAAATGCGGAAAAACTATTAACTTCGCAGCGCGCCATTCATGAATATGTGGGGACGTTATGGTTACTAATAAAAGGCTTGCCTGTTCACAATGAACAGCAACATGGCAAATAATTTACCTATTGATGTTAAGGGGATGGCCATGAGAGATGATCAAATGTTAATCAGTCCTTATGCCAAGCGAAATGGCATAACACTGACATTAGTTGGTGCGGTATGTTTACTCGTTAGCTTAATCATTTTTATTGCTTTTAAGCATTTATTTGCACTGGGAATGATGTGCTTTGCTCTTGGAGCTGTCGGGCTTATTTTAGGTGTTGCCAAAATAAACCAACCAGCAGTGAGTTTTAAGCTAAACGCTGAAGGTTTGGCTTTTTTTCATCGCCGTGGGCAAGTATTCATCGCATGGCACAATATCCAACGTCTTGATAATGTGCGCGTATATCAAAATATGGAATTGATTGAACTGCCTTATATTGGTGTAAAACTTAAGCACATTAATCCAATTTTAGACTGTATCTCACCTCGTTTAGCCACGGGATTATTGACTGAGCAGCGTCCGTTACTAATGACCGCAGCGACTCAAGATGAAGACTTACAAAGTTTAGAAGGTTATTTAGGTGTAGAATATACGCCACTTTTAACAAATGGTGAGCGCTATCGTGGTGTGTTAGCCATGTTTGGTCATCGTTGCCAAACATTACATGACCAGTTGGGGTTCCATTTATATTTGTCGACCGACAGCTTAGATCGTGAACCAAAAGAATTTGTTGCTTTGTTACGCCAATGGCAACAATCTCAGCCACAAACCGATAGCGAATGACAATATTCAAAAAGTAGTTGGAGGGCCCAATGGTATTACAAGGTGGTTGTTTATGCGGGGCGGTACGCTATCAAATAAGTGGTGTGCCATTTGATGCCGATTATTGCCACTGTAGTCAATGTCGTAAAAGCACTGGTGCGGTTGTCATGAGTTGGATGGATTTTCATCGTGAACAAGTCACATGGTTACAAGGACAAGTGACCGAATTTGCTTCATCAAGCCATATTCGTCGTGGTTTTTGTCAGCAATGTGGTACGTCAATGACATACCGCCATTTGGATTACCCTGAGTTTTGTACATTATCGATAGCATCGCTTGATGAGCCGCAGAACGTGACGCCGACATATCATATCTACACAGAGGAGCAGGTAAGTTGGTTAAAGATAGATGATATTTGCCCACGTTATAAGGCCGGTAGAACCACGGCTAAAAAGTCCGATTAGCCTGCTGATGAGGTATCCGTGATAGGGTCTCGATGGCGATAACCTAAAAATTGGCCTCCATCTAAAATTTCAATATTTTCACAATACGCATCACCTTCAAACACGCCTTGGTCATGTATCGTTAATTTTTTACAGCGAGCTTCACCTGTTAATTGTCCGGCTACCATTAATTCGCGACATAATATATCGCCATCAACCGCTCCTGTTGGTTCAATGGTCACATTACCTTGTGCTTGAATGTCCCCCCTTATGTGGCCAGCAATAAGCACGTCACCACTGAAGATAAGTTTGCCAGTTAAATGGCACTCTTGGGCAATAAAACTGAGTGGATTAACAGGTTTTTTTTGACGCAACATCGTAGTGCTCTACTGTCTAAATCGGATGGATAATATAGCGCTAAAGAATAACAATGAATACCATTACATACGCATTTTGTTATCAGAGTTTGGGTGATTTAGGCACTTGCTAATAAAATTGCGTCAGCAGGGCAAGGTGACACGCATGCGCCACATCCGGTGCAAGCATCGATGTCTATCACGGGTTTTGGCACTTGACCAACAGACATTGTAAAACTAATGGCTCGGGCGTCGCAGCCATCTTTACAGCTCTGACACCAAACACCTTTAGCGGTTAAACAGTTATCTTTAATACTGGCAACAATAGTCCAAGGTAACAAGCTTGTGGTATCAAAGACTGGTTCAGGGCATACCTCAACGCATTTTTTGCAAAAAGTGCATTCGTCCTGACTAAAATCAATCTCAGGGAAACCACCTTCACCACGCTTAATTATTTGGGTTTCACAGGCGTTAATACATTTGTCACAACGAGTGCAATTGTCAGTAAATTCTTGGTCCGTTTTACTCCACGGTGGGCGAATAACATTGGTTTTACGGCGACTAAATAAATGACGTCGACTTTGATTAATACCTTGGTTCATTTCGGTTCCAATTGAGCTTAACGATATTTGCTGCAGCTTTATCGCAGCTTTTTCGCGATTAAATGTGTTTGAATTAAACTGTTCTATAAAAAATACAATACAAGTATGCAATAGGAAGCGTTAACTACACTCAATACGTTATAACAAACTTCCTCTATTAAGATGAGAAGGGCCGTTGGCTGAAATCTTTGGCCAGAGCTTGTGGCATCTGTTACTGCGTTATCATTTAACTAGGTTGGAACACTGCATGTTGTAAGTGCTACCTTGCATAACATTGCCATCACCGCGGCTGAATTCATCATGGAACATTAACAGGCCCTGATATTAACACTCACTACAGCATCAAATTGTTAAACGCTTGGCAATTTGTAACCATCGGGGTTATTTGATTGCCATTTCCAACTGCTACTAGCCATGTCTTCAACGGTATGAGTTGCGCGCCAATCTAGTTCTGTAGCTGCAAAGCTTGGGTCGGCATAACACGCTGCTATATCGCCAGGGCGGCGAGGGCTGATTTGATAAGCAATGGTTTTGCCGCAAGCTTTCTCAAATGCCTTGACCATATCTAACACACTATAACCTATGCCTGTACCTAGGTTGTAAGTGACTAACCCTGGTTGTGCTTGCAGCTTTTTAAGGGCTTGAAGGTGGCCAACTGCTAAATCAACAACGTGGATATAATCACGCACGCCAGTACCATCAGGGGTATTATAATCATCGCCAAACACACTTAGTTTGTCTCGTTTCCCTACCGCAACTTGTGCAATAAATGGCATTAAATTGTTAGGAATGTCATTAGGGTCTTCCCCAATTAAGCCGCTATCGTGGGCGCCCACGGGATTAAAATAGCGTAAACGAGCAATATTCCAACTGTTATCCGAGTGGTGTAAATCGGCAAGTATATTTTCAACCATTAACTTTGACTGGCCATAAGGGTTGGTTGCACCTGTTGGGAAGTCTTCTTTAATTGGCAAGCTGGCGGGATCACCATATACGGTGGCCGATGAGCTAAATACGAGGTTTTTAACGTTATTTTCAGCCATTACTTGGCATAAAATGATGGTGCCGGTAACGTTGTTTTCGTAATATTTTAATGGTTTAGCAACTGATTCGCCAACCGCTTTTAATCCTGCGAAATGAATGACCGATTCAATGCTGTGGTCTGTAAATACTTTTTGGAGTAACGCTTTATTTAAAATGTCGCCTTGATAAAAAGTGACATCTTTACCGGTGATGGTGTGAACTCGAGCTAATGCTTCAACACTTGAATTTGATAAATTATCTACGATGACCACTTCCTGTCCGGCATTGAGAAGCTCCACTACTGTGTGCGTACCAATATAGCCGGCGCCACCAGTTACCAAAATTGCCATAGTTTTATCGTCCTGTGAATAAATGAGTCAGGTGTAGATTGATATTGTAAATTATCACAGATCAATCGTCAGTTAAATTATTGATGCAGCATTCAAATTAGTGCCGGTTGGTTTCTCAACATTGGGCTCGATGGACCAATAAGTACAGTCAATGTGTCGATAAAGTATGGGATAAAATGCGAGTTGTATTTATTTGTTTACAATTAGTACTACATTACAGCAAGACAATAAACCGTGAGGGAGTTAACAAAACGTCAACCTTAGCACACTATGTAGTGAGTGAAGTTGACGTAAAGTGGAACCTATGAGTACAGCAACAAAATACATTGCACATCAACCTGATTCCCAAGGTTACATTGATTACTCTGAGCATGAGGATCAATTATGGCAACAATTATATCAGCGCCAAGTCACTAATATGCCGGGGCGCGCTTGCAAAGCATATTTAGAAGGCTTAAATGCATTGGGCATGTCTATTGATCGTATTCCGCAATTACCTGAAATTGATAAAGTATTGTTAGATGCTACCGGTTGGAAAACTGCTGCTGTCCCTGCGTTGATTTCGTTTGGGCGTTTCTTTGAGCTGTTAGCTAATAAAGAATTTCCTGTGGCAACGTTTATTCGCAGTAAAGAAGAATTTGATTACTTGCAAGAACCTGACATTTTTCATGAGATATTTGGTCATTGCCCACTGTTAACTAATCCTTCATTTGCGCATTTTTCGCATATGTATGGCCAGTTAGGGCTTGCGGCATCAAAAGAAGAGCGAGTGTTTCTGGCTAGATTATATTGGTTCACCATTGAGTTTGGTTTGGTTCAAGCTAAAAATGATCCCCTGCACATTTATGGCGGTGGTATTTTAAGCTCACCCGGTGAAACCATGTATGCATTAAGCGATAGCCCTGAGTGTAAACCCTTCGATTTATTGGATGTGCTGCGTACACCATACCGTATTGATATTATGCAACCCATATATTATGTAATTGATAATATTGACTATTTAGATGAGATTGCCCGTATGGACATTATGAGTATGGTAACCAAAGCACGTCAATTAGGCATGTTTGAGCCTAAGTTTGCCCTTAAAGTCAAAGCCAGTTAATCATTGTTTGCAGCAAAGCAAATGTGTATGTCACCGCCGCTGCAAGTTAGACTATTTAATTAAGCCAAGGAGTACAAATGAGCGCATTAACCGAGATGAAGTGTGAAGCATGCCAAGCTGATGCACCAAAAGTGACAGATGCAGAGTTGGCAGAGCTTATCGGTATGATCCCAGATTGGGGGGTTGAAGTTCGTGACGGCATAATGCAGTTAGAGCGGGTATATAAATTTAAAAACTTTAAATTAGCGATGGCTTTTACGAATAAATTAGCTGATTTAGCCGAAGCAGAGTTTCACCACCCAGGCATCTTAACCGAATGGGGCAAAGTCACGGTTACGTGGTGGTCGCATTCTATTAAGGGATTACATAAAAACGATTTCATCATGGCAGCCAAGACCGACCAGTTGTTAGACTAAGGTTTATCGCCATCCATTTCAGCATATTACGTTAACGTAATGTGCTGAAATAATTGCCCTGTTACAATTCTGCTGTAAACTTCGCTTGCCACCGAAGCAATATCCCTCTAACGTTATGCCAAATTTCCGAAATAAAACTTGAACAAATAGGGAATCGTTACATTATGCGTTTGGAAGTCAGTTGTATCGATCGTGTGGGGTTAGCGAAAGACATTCTCGTCGTACTTGAAAGTCATGGCATTAATCTCATTGCCATTGACGCCAGTAATAAAGGTTTTTTGTTTTTGCAATTTGCAGAAATTAGTTTTGAAACCTTGCGTGAGCTTATGCCACAAATTCGTAAAGTCGAAAGTGTACATGATGTTCGCACTGTGTCTTTTATGCCTTCAGAACAAGAGCACTATGCACTAAAAACACTGCTTAAAACATTGCCTGACTCGGTTTTTTCTACCGACAGTAAAGGGCGGATCCGCATTGCTAATGAGTCGGCGTTATTGACACTCGGTATGGGAGAGCATGAAGTGGTCGGTGAGTCACTTAATCATTGGGTGCAAGGATTTAACTTTGCCCGTTGGATGAGCGAAACCCCCGTATTAGCACAAGCAACCCGAGTTCAAATTAATTCGAGCGAATATTTGGCTGAAATGCTGCCAATATACTTACCCGACGATAACGACAAAACCATTTTAGCGGGTGCTGTTATTTCGCTTAAATCACCCGCTAGAGTGGGGAAACAGTTTAATGCACTGCAAAATCAAACCACTGGTTTTGATAATGTATTAGCCGTTAGCGATAAGATGAATGATGTGCTTAAGCAAGCTAAGCGCATGGCCCAATTAGATGCGCCGTTATTAATTACCGGTGAAACGGGTACAGGCAAAGAATTAATGGCCCGTGCAAGTCATGATGCCAGCATGCGCCGTGAACATCCGTTTATTGCCATTAACTGTGCAGCACTGCCTGACAGCGTTGCAGAAGAAGAATTATTTGGTTTTGTCAGTAATGGTATTGTTGTTAAACGAGGTCTATTTGAAGAGGCTAAAGGCGGCACTGTGTTTCTTGATGAAATAGCAGAAATGTCCAAAGCTGCACAAGTTAAATTATTACGTTTACTACAAGATGGTGCTTTTAGACGTATCGGTGGTGATGAAGAAGTGCGTGCAGATGTACGAATTATTTGCTCCACTCAAAAGCATTTAGCTGAACTTTGCCAATCTGGTGAGTTTAGAGAAGATTTATACTATCGTATTCACGTCTTGAGTTATCACATGCCATCATTGCGCGAACGTAGAGTGGATATTATTCCGTTAACGGAGATGTTTTTAGAGCATTACAGCCAACAGTTATCAAGTCCTTTAAGGCGGATATCGGCAAGCTGTCGCGATTATCTGTTCACATATGCATGGCCAGGCAATGTACGCCAATTGAAGAATGCCATTTTCAGAGCGGTATCAATGTGGGATGGTTCGACTGAATTGACCGTTGAGCAACTTAAATTACCATCGTATGCAGAAGGTTTTGGCTATTTTGATGAAGAGTTTGAAGGCACTTTAGATGAAGCGATGAAAGAATATGAGGCGGGTTTACTACGACGTTTGTATCCTGCTTATCCAAGTACACGACAATTAGCTAAAAAGCTGGGCGTGTCACACACGGCCATTGCCAACAAATTGCGCGACTACGGTATCAGTAAGAAAAAGTAATGTAACGATATAATGCCAGCGTATTGCTGGCATTTTGGCCATATAATTGCTGTAAAACAACATTTGTGATGCTTTTATATCAATGTAACGAATAGTTTACGGATGTTAGTTGGCATGAATAAAGTGTGATTTAGCTCACGATATAGGTTTTTCAGCTGTGATCGGTTATTAGTATGATCAAATTGAGCTCGTAGTGTGGAATGTGCGCTACTCTCACCCAGAATTTAGGAGCAATAATGAAACTTGCAAGTTATCACAACGGACGTCGTGACGGCCAATTGATGTTGGTCAGTAAAGATCTCACTAAAGCGGTTGCCGTCCCAGCCATTGCCCATACTATGCAGCAGCTACTTGATGCATGGGATTTATTGTATCCACAATTAAACGAACTATACGATGCATTAAACGATGGCCAAATGGATAACGCCATCGACTTTGATGAAGCGCGTTGTTTGTCGCCATTACCACGAGCCTTCCAATGGGCTGACGGAAGTGCCTATGTGAATCACGTTGAATTGGTTCGCAAAGCGCGTGGCGCAGAAATGCCAGCAACCTTTTGGACAGATCCATTAGTGTATCAAGGCGGCTCAGACTGCTTTATCGCCCCCAAAGCGGATATTCAAATGGCCAGCGAAGAATACGGCATCGACTTTGAATCTGAAATTGCCATCGTGACAGATGATGTTGCCATGGGCGTATCTGCAGAAAATGCCGCTCAACACATTAAATTACTGATGCTAGTAAACGATGTGTCATTACGTAACCTTATCCCTGGTGAGTTAGCGAAAGGCTTTGGTTTTTTCCAGTCGAAGCCGTCAAGTGCGTTTTCTCCTATTGCCATTACGCCAGACGAGTTAGGTGATAAGTGGCAAGACAGCAAAGTACATTTACCATTAGTGACGCATTTAAACAGCGAATTATTCGGCCGTCCAAATGCCGGTGTCGACATGACGTTTAACTTTAGCCAGTTAGTGTCGCATGTAGCTAAAACGCGTCCACTTGGTGCGGGTGCAATCATTGGTTCTGGTACAATTTCTAACTATGATCGCAGTGCCGGTTCAAGCTGTTTAGCTGAAAAGCGTATGCTTGAAATCATTGCAGACGGTAAAGCATCAACACCTTTCATGCAATTTGGTGACACTGTTCGCATCGAAATGTTTGATGAAAATGGTGTAAGTATCTTTGGTTCTATTGATCAAAAAGTGGTTGAATACCAAGCGTAGACTGGTTTGTTTATCATCCTCAAATAAGGCAATAGCGAACTATCGTTATTGCTTTTTTATTAGGTTGAATAAACAGATGACTAAAATAAGGAAATTGACATGAAACTCTATGGTTATTGGCGTTCTAGCGCGGCATATCGTGTACGTATTGCATTAAATTTAAAGCAACTGTCAGCTGAGCACATCTCAGTTCATCTAGTGAATAATGGCGGTGAACAGCATTCAAAATCGTATCATCAACTCAATCCTTCGCATCTTGTGCCTACGTTTACTGACCATACTGAGTCAGGCGAAATAAACTTGTCGCAGTCGTTAGCGATTATGGAATACCTAGATGAAAAATACCCTCAACAACCGTTACTTCCAAGCAATGTTGATCATCGCGCTATTGTTCGTAGTATGGCTCAAGACATTGCCTGTGAAATTCATCCTTTAGATAATTTACGGGTGCTGCAATATTTGGTTAACGATATGGGCGTGTCGGAAGCAGATAAAATGCGTTGGTATCATCATTGGATTCAAATAGGTTTTACTGCGCTAGAAACTCAGCTTAACCGTCACGCTGGGCGTTTTTGTTTTGGCGATATACCTAGCATGGCTGATATTTGCCTAGTGCCACAAGTGTATAATGCTAAACGCTTTAACTTGGCTTTAGACGACTTTCCTCACATCATTCGTATTTATCAAGAATGTAATCAATTAGCTGCTTTTGCCAATGCTGCGCCAGAACAGCAACACGATGCTACTTAGTCAACTTCTGTTAAATCAAGTGCCTGTTCATCAGCTATCACAAGGGAAAGCAAAGCTATTGAATTTATTGTGGCAGTGGTTGCAACAAGATGAAACCAGACTAGTAGCATTAATTACATGCCAAAAATGTGATGCAATAACAAGGGGTTACTGACTGGCTCGTGAGTGCTGGTTTTGTACGTAATTTGATTTGGGACAATGTACATGGCATTGCTTCACGCCCTTTGAATGACATTGATGTAATTTATTGGTGCGACAACAGAATAACTTCAGTTGAAGAGCAAGCTATTGAAGCGTTGCTTGTAAAGCTGTTAGACCTGCCTTGGTCGGTTAAAAACCAAGCAAGAATGCACCTTAGAAATGGCGATATGCCATACACATCTTGTGCCGATGCCATGTCATACCAATCCCATTAAATATCTGGTCAGTTCAGAGTCTCTCAGGTTTTTCAATTCAAGGCACATTGATGTAGAAATGGTTGTTCCCTTTTAAATCGATGTAACACAGAAGTGGAATACCTGAGAGGC
>NZ_JBSQBN010000133.1:0-12409 GCF_053850585.1 Shewanella sp. A22 | reverse complement strand
CCGCGGCGGCCAATGACTTTGAAGTCATGGCCAACGTCCATGACTTGGTCGTCGGCGCCTCAGATGGCGTCAACACCAGCAACATTAACGTCACCCTCACTGAACTCGATGTCAATGAAGGCCCTGAAATAGATGATTACAGCACGACAATCAATGATTCTATTGCGAATGGGACGAATGTCTATGACGTTAACGAAGCCAATACTGGTAATGATACTGATGTGGACGGGGATATATTGTCTTATTCATTTGTGTTATCCAATGGCACCAATAGCTTAGTCAGTGAAGATGGCGCATTTATCATTAATGCACAGACAGGTGTTATTTCTGTCAATGACACAACGAAAATTGACTATGATAATGCTAGCCAAATTAATTTAATTGTTGAGACTACGGACAACGATTCATTATCTGACACTGCTCTTGTTACTTTTAATCTGAATAATGTTACAGCAAATGATGACACCCCTGGTTCAGCATATAGTGTCACTACGGGCGCCGCTAACGCTTGGAATATTCCGCAGTCTAACGGCCAAAATCTAATGTCAATTTCAGCTCGAAAAATAGATGGCTCAATAACTACAGTTAACATTGAACCTGGTTCTAATAAACTTGGGGTTTCTGGTACACCACGCACTTCTGGCGAAGTTACTGAGCAAATTGAATATGACTCACATTCTGGTAAATCAGAAGCTATCGTTATTGATTTTAATGGACTCGTAAACCAAGCTACATTTAGTGTCTCAAACCTATTTGCTAATGAAAACTATGGCGAACAAGGTGTTTGGAAGGTTTATTATAATGGCCAATTAGTCGCAACAGATACCTTTAAGAATCTTTCTGGCGATACAGGAACCTTCAATATAAATACTGGCAACATTGTGTTTGACCAATTGGTCTTTGAAGCAACAGAAACTGTTCGTGAAACAGATAGTGGAAGCGCCTTAGATGATTCATCAGATTACTTCTTGACCAATGTCACCGCTTCAGGCCCAGCCATTATGGGAACCTATATTGTTTCAGAAGATGGAGTGTTAACAATTGGAGATATCACCGAGGGATTATTAAATAATGATCTTGATTCTCAAGGAGATACATTCACTCTAACTGGAGTTAATGGCACATCCGTTGCAGATGGAGAAGTTATCTTACTGCCAAGTGGTGCATTGTTAACCATACATAGTGATGGCACTTATTCTTATGATACAAATAATGTCTATGAAGCACTTGACGCTGGTGAACTGACAACCGATACCTTTACTTATACCGTAACGGATCAATATGGCGCCACCGATACGGCAACAGTAACGATTAACATTGTTGGTGAAGCTGATCCAAGCGAAACTTATGCAGAATATACTGGTAACCCTCAAGATGATGTTATTAACGGGACACCTAGTAACGATATAATTGTTAGTGATCAATATGAGATTAATATTGTTGATGGTCAAAATTATAACATCGCATTTATTGTCGATACCTCAGGCAGTGTAGGAACTAGTCAGCTCAATACGATGAAAGCTCAGCTCAGCTCGGTATTTAATACACTTAAAGCAAGTACTACTGGTACCCATTCAGGCACGGTGAATATCTTATTGGTCGATTTTGATTCAGGTCTTAACTCTTCAATTTCAGTCAATTTAGCTGACGCGAATGCACTTACCATACTCTCAGCTGCACTAACTAGTATGAGCTCAAATGGTAATACAAATTATACGGCAGGCTTTAATGCGGCAACAGATTGGTTTTCAACCTTAACGAATGGTGAAAACTTAACTTATTTTGTTACTGATGGTTATCCTAATAGAAATACAAATAGCACCCCAGATGCTTTTGCTCGTCTAGATGCTCTTTCAGAAGTAGAAGCTATCGGGATTGGTAATGGCATTAATTATAATACGTTAAGGTATTATGATTCTGACAACACTCCCGTTACAGGCGTAAATGCGAGTAATCTTGCTTCCGTTATTTTAGGTACTGAGACTCAGTTGCTTCAAGGTGATGATACCGTTGATGGCGGTGCAGGCAATGACATTATCTTTGGTGACTTAACTCAATTCGCCGGCAGCAACCAGCAAGGTTATGCCGCTTTACAAATTTTTATTGCTGATAAAACAGGCCAAAATGTTGCCGATATTGATGTTAAAGCTGTGCATGAATATATTCGAGAACACATCAGTGAATTTAATATCAACAATCAATATGACGGAAATGACATATTGAATGGTGGAATTGGTAACGATATTATATTTGGTCAAGGCGGTGACGATGTCATCAATGGTGGTGAAGGCAATGACGTACTGATCGGTGGCCTAGGTAATGACACACTTATTGGTGGTCTAGGCAACGACACCTTTGTATGGTCTAAAGGTGATACTGGTATCGACACCATTAAAGATTTCGAAGTTAACCATGACACCCTTCATATCAGCGACTTACTGCAAAATGAACAAAGTGGAAATTTAGAAAACTATCTAGATTTCTCGTTCAATAATGGCAGCACAACCATTTCTATCGATGCCGATAACGATGGTATTGTTGACCAAGTGATTGTGCTTGATGGCGTCGACTTATCACAAGAGTATGGTGCAACAGATGGCGTTATCATTAATGGACTGCTCAATGACGGCGCGTTGGTTGTTGATGCCGCAACACCAGCGCCATCGCCAGCAACCACATTTGCAGACATAAATGAAGAGAACAGTGTAAATATTATTCCTTAATAACAACACATTGACTGCGCCAGATAGTATTATGTGGCGCATACGATAATAATAATACTAACAACAAAAATTTAAGGACTATTATTAGGTGCCTATTACTGCGTCTAAAATAAGCGAACAGTGGACAATTTCGGCTTCCCAAAGGGTAACTGTCGATCCACTGCTTGACAGTCTCGTCTTACTAACTGAACACTTTGGCAGCCCTTGCTCAATAGATTCTCTGGCAGCTGGTCTTCCGTTATCAGGCGCGGTGATTACACCTGAGCTACTGCCACAAGCAGCAGCTAGAGCTGGTTTGTCAGCAAAATTGTCCCGTAAAGACTTAAACCAAATATCAGGTATTTTACTGCCTTGTATCTTATTGCTAAAAGACAAAAAGGCCTGCATCTTACGGGAAATCAACTTCGAGCAAGATAAAGCTATCATTCAACTACCTGAGACGGGTGGTGAAGATACACTTACCATTGAAGCCTTAGAAACGCTATATGTCGGTTATCTATTTCTCGTAAAACAAGATTACCGTGGCGATAAAAGTTTTGATGTCCACCTTCATGACAATACCACCCACTGGTTATTGCAAAGTATTAAAGACTCAGCCCCCATCTATCGCGATGCCCTCATTGCTTCGGTATTAGTTAATTTATTTGCATTGGTGTCACCACTATTCATTATGAATGTATATGACAAAGTGGTACCCAACCTTGCATTTGAATCGCTTTGGGTATTAGCTATTGGGGCAAGTATTGCGTATCTATTCGATTTTGTTATGCGTCAATTAAGAAGTTATTTGATTGATGTAGCAGGAAAAAAAGTCGATATTATTGTATCTTCAAAATTATTTGCCAAAGCCATTGGTATTCCATTGTCAAAGCGTTCACCGAGCATCGGCGGGATGGCTCGACAATTGGGTGAATTTGACAGTATCCGCGAGTTTTTAACCTCTGCAACCATAACGGCATTAGTCGATCTCCCTTTTGCCTTATTATTTGTTGCTATTATTTATATTGTGGCAGGCGATTTAGCCATAATTCCAGTCATTGGCAGCTTGATTATTATTGCAGCAACGCTCTATTTACAACCAAAACTCAAACAAGCAATTGAAGAAAGCAATCGCTTTTCCAGTTTAAAACACGGGCATCTGATTGAGAGTTTATCTGCACTAGAATCAATTAAAGCCAATGGGGCAGAAGGCTTAGTGCAAAAAAGCTGGCAACAAATGATCGGTCACACTGCAAATTGGCAGCTAAAAACTAAAAAGCTGTCTAATTATGTCAGTCATATCGCAAACTTTATCGTACAACTAACCGTTGTATTAGTTGTCATTTTGGGCGTATACCGCCTAGCCGATAACGAAATATCAATGGGCGGTATCATTGCCGCAGTCATGCTATCGAGCAGAGCTATCGCCCCCATGGCTCAACTAGCAGGCTTAATTACTCGCGGTAACCATACTGTTAGCTCATTACGTCAACTTGACGCCATAATGCTGCAAGAAGATGAGTTTGAAGACAAGGGGCATCTACCTAGTAAAGAACGCTTTATGGGAAAAATAGAAGCCGACAATATCAGCTTCAGTTTCCCAGAGTCAGAAAAACCAAGTCTGCATCCTTTATCTATACACATTAATCCCGGTGAGCGAATCGCCATTATTGGCCGAAATGGTTCAGGTAAAAGTACGTTAGCCAAACTACTGCTTGGGTTATACAAACCAACTCAAGGTAGTCTTCGTTATGATGGACTTGATGTTGGACAAATTCACCCAAGCGATCTTAGGCGTAATTTCGGTTACTTACCCCAAGATGTCACCTTGTTTCACGGTTCTATCCGCGACAATATTTTATTTGGTTCTCGCCAAGTTACAGAACATCAATTGATGAGAGCCATTCAGCTTTCAGGGGTAAGCATGTTTACCAACCTAGAATCTGAAGGTTTAGATCAACAAGTCGGTGAAGGTGGCCTAGCACTGAGTCGTGGCCAACGACAGACTGTGGCACTGGCAAGAGCAACTTTAAATGATCCGTCTATACTGCTAATGGATGAACCAACAGCAAGTCTTGATGCTCGTGCAGAAAAACAATTTGTACGCTCAATGCAACTTGTTAGCCGTGATAGAACCTTGTTGCTCATCACCCATAAGATGCATCTGCTCAATTTAGTCGATCGGATTATTGTACTTGATAAAGGACATGTAATGGCTGACGGTCCTAAAGATGAAGTACTTGCAAAACTTAACTCTGGGGCAATTGCTGGAGGGCAAAACTCATGAGTAAACATCTCACCACTGCAGATTTAGAAATGGTTGATGACGTTTACGGTGCCATGATGACTGATGCCCCAACAGGACACAGGCTTATTATCTGGTCACTCGCCGCAATGATGGTGTGCTTTTTCATTTGGGCTTATTTCTCCGAATTAGATCAGGTAACTACGGGAATGGGCAAAGTTATTCCTTCTTCGCAATTACAGATAATTCAGAGTTTAGACGGCGGTATTTTACAAGACATTTATGTCCAAGAAGGCGTAATGGTCACGAAAGGGCAACCGTTAGCTCGCATTGATGACACGCGATTTCGCTCTGATTTCGATCAACAAGAACAAGAAGTCTACGGATTACAAACTAATATTATCCGTATGCGTACAGAACTCGACAGTATTATTATTTCTGACATGTCTTCAGACTGGCGCCAACAAGTCAAAATAACCAAACAAAACTTGGTCTTTCCACAAAGTATTATTGATCAAGAACCAGAGTTAGTTAAACGCCAGCAAGAAGAGTATTCAATTCGACTTGATAATTTAAGTAATCAATTAGAGATCCTTGTACGTCAAATTCAACAGCGTCAGCAGGAAATTGAAGAATTAGCGTCAAGAATTAATACCCTTACTACGAGCTACCAGTTAGTCTCCCGAGAGCTTGACTTAACTCGCCCACTTGCTCGTAAAGGTATTGTCCCAGAAGTTGAATTGTTAAAACTTGAACGTACAGTCAATGACATTCAAGGCGAATTACAATCTGTTAGATTATTGCGGCCAAAAGTCAAAGCATCAATGGATGAAGCCATCTTAAAACGCCGTGATGCTGTATTTGTTTATGCTACTGATTTACGAGCGCAGCTTAATGAAATGCAAACTAAACTATCTCGTATGAATCAGGCACAAAAAGGTGCATTCGACAAAGTCAGCAAAGCCGTCATTTCTTCTCCAGTGATTGGTACGATTAAAAAAATCAACTTCAATACCCTTGGTGGCGTGGTGCAGCCAGGTGAAGACATTATGGAAATCGTTCCATCAGAAGATAAACTACTAATAGAAACAAAAATTACACCACAAGATATAGCTTTTTTACATCCAGGCTTACCCGCCATAGTAAAAGTCACGGCCTACGACTTTACCCGTTATGGTGGATTAAAAGGGACCGTTGAGCACATTAGTGCAGATACATCTCAAGATGAAGAAGGTAACAGTTACTATATTATAAAAGTACGAACACAAGAATCCAGTTTATTGAAAAGCGATGGCACAGAGATGCCAATAATCCCAGGAATGCTCACTTCGGTAGATGTCATTACGGGAAAGAAATCTATACTTGAGTACATTTTAAATCCAATTCTAAGAGCAAAAGAAACCGCGCTTAGAGAGCGCTAAAAGGACCGGGAGGGTTTTTTAATGACAATTATTATAAATCAGCAAAGAAAGCTAAGCGCTGTAGCGCTGGCTTTTACCATGCTGATAGCTCCAACGGCATCAAGCCAAACGCTTGAGCAAGCCGTTGCACACACACTGGATACAAATCCAGACTTACGTATTGCGTTTAATCGTTTTAAAGCACGTGAAGAACAAGTCAATCAGGCTGTGGCCGGATATATGCCAACGGTAGATATTTCTGCTGGCTATGGCTGGGAGCAAACAGATAGCCCTTCAACTCGCCGTAAAGCAGGTCAAGGTGATGTCGATAGTGACGGAATGATTGATCTAGAGCGTGGTGAAGCTGGTTTTAGCATCAAACAAATGCTCTTTGACGGCTTTTATACCAGTAGCGAAGTGGCCCGTTCTTCGTTTGAGACAAGTGCAGATCAGTGGGCATTATTTTCTGCTGCAGAAGATATTGCATTGGATGTTACCAAAGTTTACCTCAACTACATCCGTAGCGAGCAAGTGTTGCAGTTGTCTGAAAAAAACCTCGCAAGTCATAAAGAGATTTATGACCAAATTAAACAACGAACCGATTCGGGACTAGGTTCTACAGCCGATTTATCCCAAATATCTGGCCGCCTAGCCCGTGCCAATGCCAATGTCATTTCAGCACAAAACAATTTGGAAGATGCCCGAGCTGCATTTATCAGAATTGTTGAAGCAAAACCGGAGAATTTAATCTTACCGGTACCAGATGTGACTATGCTGCCCGACAGTTTAGACAAAGGTATCTTGTCTGCTAAATCAAAGCATCCAGTGCTAAAATCAGCTGAAAGCGACATCAATGCCGCTAAAAAAGAACGTAGCTCAAGCCAAGCAAATTATTTCCCACAGTTAAGCCTAGAGCTTAATGGTAACTGGAATAATGATACTGACGGCGAAGACGGTTTCAGCGTAATTAATAGCCAAAATGTTAACGGCTATAACAATGATTTAGTTGCAATGGTTAAGGTTAAATATAATCTTTTCTCTGGTGGTAAAGACGTCTCTAAAGACAGAGAAACGGCTTATAAAATTAACGAAGCAAAAGAAATCCAACAACGCGCATATCGCCAAGTTGTTGAAGGAGTGTCTTTAGCTTGGAATGCCTATGAAATGCTAGCGCCACAAAAGCAATTCATACGCGAACACGTTGTCGCAGCCAAACAAACTCAAGTTGCATATGTGCAACAATTTAACTTAGGTCAGCGTACTCTGCTCGACTTACTCGATACCGAAAATGAGCTTTTTGAAGCTCGTAAAGATTACTTGCAAACCGAATACGATGAAATCGCAGCTCGCTATCGAGTACTCAATGCGACCGGCGATTTACTCGACTCACTTCGAGTCACACGTCCTGGAGAATGGCGTGGTGAGCGCGAATATCAGGGAGGCGTTTCACAATGAAATATTTTGTAATTCTGCTGGCATTAATCACAACAGTGGGTTGTTCACTTAACGATATTGTTGAAGTTAATCAGTCAACACAACAAGAGTTTGATCTTACGGATAATGATCGTGACGGTGTCATAATGGCACGAGAAAGTTGCACAGGAACCATTGCTGGTGCCGCTGTCGACAACAACGGTTGTGGTACCGTTCAAGATATCAATGAACGCCAAGATTTAAAAATCTTGTTTAATAACAATTCCAACGAAATCGCGTCTCATTATTATGGCCAGATAGAACGAGTCGCGAAATTAATGAGGACTTACCCGACCATTAGAGTGACAATTGAAGGCCATACAAGCAAACGAGGTAGCTATGAACTTAATTTAGCGTTATCTCAGAAGCGAGCTAAGGCCGTCACTGAAATACTACAAAATACCTTTGGTATTGACCCGAGTCGTTTAACGGCAATCGGTTATAGTTTTGACCAACCCATTGATACCAGTGGTACACCTGAAGCCGAAGAACGTAATCGTCGCGTTATCGCTGCCGTTGTAGCCGATGACACCATCCCCAAAATGAGATGGAACATCTACACGGTAGACGAACAGCTTGACTAACAGACAGACAAGGCATTGATTCGTTGAGTCAAAAAGACAGCCGAGTAATTACAGCGATATATAAAAGGGTCTGTCATTTTCTTATTATGACATCGGCCCTTTTAGTTTCATGCTTATATGCAACACCGACCCAAGAACTGAACCGAGAAAATACCGTTTCAGTTTTGTCGAAACGCTATGGTGAACGAGCTGGATTACGAGCAAATGCTTGGTTTAAGGTGCTTAATGAATCACAGCAACTTGCTGAACGAGATAAATTAGAAAAAGTTAATCAATTTTTTAACTTATTTCGCTTCATTGATGATCAAACATTATGGGGCGACTCTAATTACTGGGCATCTCCGATGGAGTTTATTGGCGCCAACGGCGGAGATTGTGAAGACTTTTCAATAGCAAAGTATTTCACCTTGCTTCAACTCGGTATTGCAGAAGATAAGCTCAGGATCACCATGGTAAAAGCGACATCACTGAATCAATATCATATGGTTTTAGCCTATTACGAAAAGCCTAATTCGATTCCGTTAGTGCTCGACAATTTAGATAAAACCATCAAGCTGGCAACCAGACGTAAAGATTTACTGCCTGTTTACAGCTTTAATGGTAAGCAATTATGGCTAAACAAAGAAAAAGGCCGAGGTGTTTTAGCCGGTTCATCATCACGCCTTGAAAAATGGACCGACCTCAAACTTAGATTAGGTGTAGACCGCTTACGCCAACCCAAACTCAACATGGAGTAGTGACAACATGACCCTGTTCAGGCAGATCTATGCGTTACTTTTCGGGCTTTTCTTGTTAACCATTACAAGTGTTGCCTATGTTCAATTTTCAGAGACTCAACGTTTTTTAACTAAACAAATGGAATCTGATCTCAATAATGCCAGTAACTCGTTAGGATTAATGCTGACTCCAGTTTTAGAAGCGGGTGATGATGCAGGGGCAGAAACATTAGTGAATGTTATTTTTGAGGGCGGTTATTACCAACAAATTAAATTAACTTGGCTAGTAGACGGCAAACAACAAGAGTGGAACAATGCCATTCGCATTGAAGATGTGCCGCAATGGTTTATCAACCTAAATCTATTTCAGACCATCAAAAAAGAAAGCACAATCACTTCTGGTTGGCTACAACTGGCAAAACTAGAAATCACTGCACATCCTGGTTTTGGCTACCATGAACTGTGGCGAATTATTTCAAATATTATCATTTTGTTTTCAATTTTGTTTCTCATTGCCATCGTATTTGCCAGAATAGGATTAAGCTGGATTTTAAAACCATTAAATACGCTTTCTATTCACGCAAAAAAAATTGCTGAACGCCAATTTGGCCCCGACATGCCAACCCCAAAAACACGAGAGTTAAAAGAACTGGTAAATGCATTTAACAGCATGTCAGCCCAATTAAAACAGGTATTTAACTCCCTTGACGAAGAAGTCTCGGCATTAAGAAAGAAAAACCTAGTCGATCAAGTATCAGGGCTACCGAATAGACAATATATGGTCAGTCGAATTAATGGCTGGTTAAGTGAGCCCAGTACAGGTGCACTATATTTAGTTAAAATGGATTGGTTAGAAGACGTTCATAGCAGATATGGTTTCCAAGTTCGTGATGAAACGATCCGTATTTTAGCTGAAAAGCTGCAGCATTTTCAGGATCAAATATCCCCGTCAGTGATTGCTCGTATTGCCGCTTACGAATTCGCTTTTCTAGTGGAAGATTGTGAACATGACCAACTAACCAAGTATTTACAAAGCCTAATACGTACAATTAACAAAGAAATATCTAAATCAGGCTGCAAACCAAATGAACAATTTTATATTGGTGTTGCAGAACGTCTCGGGCAAATGACCGTAACAGATATATTAGCCCAAGCGGATAATGCGCTCCAACAATCAGTTAAAGACGGAAAAGTATTTCATTGGTTTGAAAACACTCAAAAACAATTGTTCACCCGAGAAGAATGGCGCAATAACTTAAGCCATGCCATTAAAGAGAAAAAGTTTCAGTTCCGCTGGCAACCGATTCAGTTATGTAACAAAGATGAAATTTGTCAACGCGAGCTCTATTGCCAATTAAAAATAGGCGAGACAATACTCCATGCGGGTCAATTTATACCCTATGTAGAGCTACTATCGTTAGGCACAATGTTCGACCGTTGCTTAATTGAAACCGTCAACGAACATCATCTACTTGAGCGCAATTATGAACAAGTCGCCATTAACCTTACTTACCAAAGTATTAATGATGCCGATTTTCATATTTGGTTGAAACAGTTCCTGCGAACCAATAGGTACCCTGAACGTATATGCTTTGAAATCCCAGAAGCCAGTGTTTATAGCGATTTAGCTGCTTGTGAGAACCTCTGTAAAATCATTAGAGACTCAGGCGCTCAATTTGGTATTGACCATTTCGGTCGCCAATTCGGATCAATGGCTTACTTGCAAAACCTGCGACCTAATTATGTCAAACTTGATCAGTCATTTGCTTACATTGAAGACAACCAACATAACAGCGAACTATGTCGCGCATTAGTTAACGTGGCGAAAGGATTAGACATACAAGTGATTGTGACGGGTATCCAAGATAAGGACCAACTAACACGATTCACAGAACTTAGAGTAGATGCTTATCAAGGTTTTATTGCACCACCGGTCAATGTGAAGCTGTAGTAAATATAAATTGGAACAAGTAGGTGTATGAACCACTCTTCTAGTGGCTCGTACACCACCATTTTTTATACACAGCACATGACGACAAGACCAACAATCATTCCCTTTATGTAAAAGTTACCTGATGTGATGGTCTCCTCCCACTACGGCATCTGTGCGCCATGATTGAAGTAGTTACAAACAATCAATATGGGAGAAGACCAAAATGAAGATCACAACAATAGGGTTAGACATAGCAAAACGATTTTTCATATGGTTTGCTGCAATGAGCAAGGTTGGTTAATTAATAAGAAAATGTTAACGCGAGATAAGGTATTAGCGTTCTTCCAAAACCAGCCAGCATGTTTGGTTGCACTCGAGGCTTGTGCGACATCGCATTATTGGGCTCGAGAAATACAAAAATGTGGCCATAAAGTAAAGCTTATTCCACCTCAACATGTAAAAGCTTTTTTAATTGGCAATAAAAATGATTATAACGATGCTTTAGCCATTTCTGTTGCTGCAAACCAGCTACATATTAAAAGTGTAGGTATAAAGTCGTTAGAACAACAAGATAATCAGCACAACATAAAGCCTGAGAACTAACCGTAAGCACTTTGTAATCAAATCAGAAGACTGATTGCTGAATACGGCATTATTTTAAACAAAGGTGTGAATCACATACGGTTTCATCATCCCATTAATACTGGATGATGAAACCACACAATTATCAGAAGTACCAAGGCAACTACAAGCACAACTTAATGTATTAGACATGTGTATTGAACCTATAGCCAATTAATTGTTGGATCAGTAAAAAGCAATACCATTTGCCAGAGGATACAAACCATACCGGGGTTTGGGCCGATCGTGTCCAGTGCCTATTTTAATGAAGTCGGTAATGGTGCTAATGATAGGCGAGGCCGTGATGTATCCGCTTCATTTGGTATTGCTCCTAAACAGCACAGCAGTGGAGGCAAAGATATTTTACTTGGGATAAGTAAGCGAGGTAATAGTTATACCAATCCTATTAAATATGTGATCTTTCAGCGGGAGTTCAAAGTGCTGTAGGCAAGGCAGATGATTGAAGCGAATAGTGATCCTCGGTAACAAGCTCCTGCCTTACTCTACCTCCAGCATCTGACCGCCATGGATGGTGGGAATGTGTTATTTTTTATGGAAAAAAATAGACCATGCAGTCGTATTTTGAAAGCATCTAACGAAGCATAAAAGACTTTGAAACCCGCCAGAATGGAGTCTCTCAGGTATTCCACTTCTGTGTTACATCGATTTAAAAGGGAACAACCATTTCTACATCAATGTGCCTTGAATTGAAAAACCTGAGAGACTCTGAACTGA
>NZ_JBSQBN010000132.1:0-12518 GCF_053850585.1 Shewanella sp. A22 | reverse complement strand
ATGCTGGAGGTAGAGTAACGCAGGAGCTTGTTACCGAGGATCACTATTCGCTTCAATCATCTGCCTTGCCTACAGCACTTTGAACTCCCGCTGAAAGATCACATATTTAATAGGATTGGTATTAAATGATCCTCATTAGAATAATTGTTACTTTGTGTGTTTTTTAAGAAGTTTTGTTCCATGTATAGCAAGCCAAAGATACAATGAAGAAATTGGTATTAAGGGATAATAAAAATGAATAAAACATTATTGGCGCTAAGTGTGTCGTTACTATTGGCTGTTCAGGGGTGTTCAGAAGACTCAACGGTTTCTTCTGTATCAAAAGCGCCTCTAGAGTCTAGCTCTGCTGAAATATCTCAATCTGCTTCAGAACAATATCTAGCGATGGTGGATCGCTTTTTTGATGATCAATTAAAGCTTGAACCTATTTATGCCACCTTTGTTGGTGTTAATGATTATAACGACCAATTCGGTGGTGCGTTAAGTGAAGAGTACTTAAAAGCCCGTCATGATTTAAATAGCGACTATTTTAGCCAAGCTAAGTCTATTGATGTTGATAAGCTTCCTGCGGCTCTTAAACTAAGTTATGACATGTTCATTTACGATCGTAACATGGAGCTCATTGGCGAAACGTATCCTGAGCATTTTTTGCCTATTAATCAATTTTACAGCACTGTATTTACTATGGTCCAGTTAGGTAGTGGTGAGAGTGCTCAACCCTTTAAAACGGTAAAGGATTATGAGAACTGGTCGCTAAGATTACGTGGTTTCATCAATTGGATGAAACTCGCCCAGCAACGAATGGATGAAGGTATTGCCAGTAAAGTTGTGTTACCTCGAGTACTGGTAGAACGGATTATTCCTCAATTAGATGCTCAACTTGTGACTGATGCCAAAAGTAGCCTTTTTTATTCACCCATTAATTTATTACCTGAAAGCTTTACTACAGAACAAAAAGCAACATTAACGACTGAGTATACCCAACTTATCAATACAGAATTGCTGCCTGCTATGACTCAGTTACGTGATTATGTAAAAAATGTTTATTTGCCAAACGCCCGTGCTTCAGACGGTTGGTGGGGGTTACCTAACGGTAAAGATTGGTATCAACATTTGGCAAATAGCCATACTACCACTACGTTACCTGTAGATAAGATCCATCAGATAGGCTTGTCTGAAGTGGCGCATATTTTATCTGAAATGGATAAGGTTAGAGAGCAGGTTGGTTTTAAAGGTGATTTAAGCGCTTTTTTTGACTCTTTGTCTTCAGAACCACAATACTTTTTTACAGACAAAGAGGATTTGATTGCTGGTTATATGACAATTAAAGATCATATTAATCAGGTGTTATCACAGTATTTTAATATAATGCCCAAAGCGGATTACATTGTAAAACCTGTCGAAAGTTTCCGCGAAAAATCGGCCGCTGGTGCATCTTACGAATCGCCTGCTGTTGATGGTTCTCGCCCTGGCATTTTTTATATTAATACATACAACCTTAAAGCCCAACCTAAATGGGGAATGACAACGCTTTCGTTACACGAAGCATCACCAGGTCATCATTTTCAGATTGCTATTAAGCAAGAGTTGACTGACGTTCCTCAATTTCAGCGCTTCCAGGGTTATACCGCATTTGAAGAAGGTTGGGCCTTATATTCTGAATACTTAGGAATTGAAATGGGCGTTTTTAGTGATCCATATCAATACTTTGGTAAATTATCTGATGAAATGCTAAGAGCAATGCGTTTAGTTGTTGATACCGGTCTTCACGCCAAAGGTTGGAGCCGTGAACAAGCTATCCAATACATGAAAGACAATTCACCCATGGCTGAGTCTGATATTATTGCCGAAGTTGAACGTTATATGGCTATTCCAGGCCAAGCCTTATCATATAAAGTTGGCCAGCTGACTATTTTAAGATTACGTGCCGATGCTGAAAAAGCATTAGGTGAAAAATTTGATCTTAAAGGTTTTCATGACCAATTGTTAACGTCTGGTTCGTTACCTATGGCGGTAATGGAAAACAAAATTGCTGATTGGATCAAGACTGAATCAACAAAATAAATGACCCACAAATGTGGTGACTTTGTTGTGTCATCACTTTGTCATTATGTTAGTGTTACTTTTTTCATTTGATATTACATTTTTAGGAGCAATATTATGGTACAAGCAACTGCTAGACACTTACTCGTAAGTACTCAAGAACAATGCGAATCACTTAAGCAGCAGATAGAAGCTGGCGCTGATTTTGCTGAGATAGCCAAAGCTAATTCTTCTTGTCCGTCAGGTGCACAAGGTGGCGAATTGGGTTCTTTTGGACCAGGCATGATGGTTAAAGAGTTCGACGAAGTGGTGTTTAGTGCGCCGTTAAATGTTGTTCAAGGACCGGTAAAGACTCAATTTGGATTCCATTTACTTGAAGTCACTAGTCGCGGTTAGTACGTTTGATTATATAATGAATGGCAGCTTAGGCTGCCATTTTTATTAATGGATAAAAGTTCATGGACATACAGATTTATACTGAACGCTTAGTATTACGTAACTTACAGCAACATGATTGGCTAGACTTTCTTCGCTTACATCTTGATGACGGTATTAATCAATATATTCGAAGTATTGAATCTGAATCGGATATTGTGGCTAAATTTGAACAGCGTAAAGCTCTCTGGCAGTTTGAATCTTGTGATTGGTTGTCTCTCGTTATTGAACGGATTGATACCAACGAATTTGTCGGGCTCATTGGTTTTAGATGTGATGATGCTGAATTGAGACGAGCTGAAGTGGGTTATATTATTGCTCCTGAACAACAAGGAATGGGGTTTGCAACTGAAAGTCTACAAGCTGTAACTGATTGGGGGGCTTTACAATTTAGAATGCATAAATATATTGGTATTTGTGCTCAACAGAATACGGCTTCGCGAATGGTTCTCGAAAAGGTTGGTTTTGTGCTTGAGGGAACATTAAGACAAAATTGTTATATTTATGGTGTTTGGTTAGATGATTGTTACTTGGGATTGTTGACTGATCAAAGAATATAATTATTTGTACGCCCTATGTTTCAAACTAAAAATAATTCTTCATTGTGCTGTATTCTAATGGGCTTTTGTCACATAATACGTAATACAACTGAAAACTATTCTCGTTAACGGGTGAAACTTTGATCTAGATTTGAGTTTAACTTAGGTAGTTCAGATAAAATTTTCACGTATTTAATGTTGTTGAAGGTAGTGTTGCATGAAGCTGAGTGAACTTAAACCGGGTGATCAGGCGATTATCTCTGAAATCGGTCAATTAACGTTACCGCAAACTGTCAAACGTAAATTGTTATCAATGGGTATTACTCCTAACACTCATTTTCATTTTATACGTCGTGCACCTATGGGATCAGGGGTTGAGTTGGATTTACGTGGCAGTAAATTATGTATGCGTTGTGATTTAGCCGATATTATCGAGGTAGTTCTAAAAAATGACTAAACAATTTCACTGTGTCACCGTGGGCAATCCCAATGCAGGTAAATCGACTCTTTTTAATGCGCTCACTGGTGCAAGCCAGCAAGTTGGCAATTGGTCGGGTGTTACCGTAGAAAAGAAAACCGGTAAGTTGAGCTATTCTGATACAGATATTTTTCTCACCGATCTTCCCGGTATTTATGATTTACTGCCTGCTGGTAATAGTTGTGATTGTTCATTAGATGAACAAATTGCTCAGGCATACCTTTCAAATCAACAAGTGGATGCCATCATCAATTTAGTTGATGCCACAAACGTTGAGCGCCACCTGTATTTAACAACGCAATTGCGTGAGTTAGGCATTCCAATTATTGTGGTTATTAACAAAATTGATGCAGCCAAAAAACTCGGGATTAGCATAAACGTTGACGATATGTCGGCACGCTTAGGCTGCCCTGTTGTTGCTATTTGCTCACGCAAGCAAGCTGATGTTGAAAAGTTGCAGGCCGAATTAGTGTCATTATTGAAAAAAGGTGACTCTAACTCTACTTCATCATTGTTGTTGAAATATCATGCTGATATTGAAGCGAGTGTGACCGCGCTGCAGATGCAAAATGATAACCAAGGCCTTATAGAGTTAAGCCGAGGGCAAGCACTTGCCATATTAGCGAATAGTCATGGAAATGGGTGTGGAACGAGTGAAGTACAATTACACGATACGGTAAAGCAATGTACCCAAAGGGTAGAACAAGCTGGTGAAGATATCGATATTATGATCGCCACAACCCGTTACGATTTTGTGCAACAGATATTTGAAGCGTCAGTTAATCAAGGTAAGCATATTAGCGCCACAGATAAGCTTGATAAATTGGTGTTGCATCCAATATTGGGTATCCCTATTTTCTTGTTTGTTATGTACCTAATGTTTCTATTTAGTATCAACGTAGGTAACTCTTTTATCGATTTCTTCGATATTACTGCGGGTGCCATTTTTGTTGACCATTTCGGTGCATTATTATCTTCTGTGGGTTCGCCAGATTGGTTAGTAACAATTTTAGCTGGTGGTGTTGGTCAAGGCATTCAGACTGTAGCAACATTTATTCCGGTAGTAGCGGCATTGTTTTTAGCGTTATCAGTGCTCGAAGCATCAGGTTATATGGCTCGTGCTGCATTTGTTGTAGATGGGTTAATGCGACGTATTGGCTTGCCAGGAAAAGCCTTTGTGCCGATGATTGTTGGTTTTGGTTGTTCTGTTCCAGCGATTATGGCAACAAGAACGTTAGGCAGTGAGCGTGAACGTATTGTTACCGGCATGATGGCTCCGTTTATGTCTTGTAGTGCACGTTTGCCGGTTTATGCGTTATTTGCTGCGGCATTCTTCCCACACTCCGGCCAAAATTTGGTATTTCTACTGTACATTATTGGTATTTTTGCTGCGATAGGCACTGGTTTATTGTTACGTAAAACACTATTGCCCGGAACAAGCAGTGCCGTGGTAATGGAATTGCCAAGTTATGAAATGCCTAAGTCTAAAGCTGTATTCTCTCGTACAATCAAGCGTACTAAGAGTTTTATTTGGGGCGCGGGTAAAACAATTGTGATTGTAGTGACACTGCTTAACTTTGTTAACGCCATTGGTACAGACGGCTCCTTTGGCCATGAAGATAGTGAAGCGTCATTACTCAGTGTTGCCAGTCAGCAAATCACACCACTGTTTAGCCCCATGGGGATTGAACAAGATAACTGGGCGGCAACGGTAGGTATTATTACCGGTATTTTTGCCAAAGAAGCCGTGGTTGGGACGCTAAATAGTTTATATAGCGATGGTGGTGGAGATGATGAAGAATTAGTGTCTATTTGGGACAGTGTTAAAATAGGTTTAGCGACTATTCCGTCAAACTTACTCGGTATCGAACCTGGAGATCCGTTGTCAATCGCCATTGCTGGCATCACAGATTTAGACGAAGCAGCAATGGAATTAGCTGTTGATACCTCAACGTTTAGTGCACTTCAAACAGGTTTTAAAAGTCAGATCGCTGCATTTGCATATTTGTTATTCATCTTGCTTTACACCCCTTGTGTTGCAGCAATGGGAGCTTTAGTTAATGAGTTTGGTGCTAAATGGGCGCGTTTTGCTGCTATTTGGACCTTCTCGCTGGCTTATGGTTCGGCTACGGTTGTCTATCAAGGTGCTACGTTTACTCAACACCCAGTCCAGTCGGCGAGTTGGATTGCTTTCTTTATTGCTGCTTTAATTGTTTTTTATATTTGGCTTAGTAAAAAAGGACGTAAAGCGCAACAAATTATTCCAGGAATACGTATCGTTACGGAATAGTTAGCTGCAAAAATGTCATATTTATACAATAAACCCAGCTTTGCTGGGTTTATTTGCTTTTTATGGTTAACTTTTTCGGTCTCACTAGTTGTAACTACTTAAGATCTGTAGGATCATCTATTTTTATTCATATTGCCATTGTGCGCCAAGAGGAACTCCATGAGTCATGTGGACACCGAAGTACGTCCAAGTAACTTCATTCGTAATATCATAGACGAAGACCTAAAAAGCGGTAAGCACAGCCAAGTACATACTCGTTTTCCACCAGAACCAAACGGGTATTTACATATTGGCCATGCTAAATCTATTTGCTTAAATTTTGGTATTGCAAAAGATTACCAAGGTCAGTGTAACTTACGTTTTGATGATACAAACCCTGAAAAAGAAGACATCAATTATGTTAAGTCTATTCAGGACGACGTGCGTTGGTTAGGCTTTGAATGGTCTGGCGATATTCGTTATTCATCTAATTACTTTGACCAATTACATCAATACGCTATTGAGTTAATCACGAAAGGGCTTGCCTACGTTTGTTTTTTAAATGGAGAACAAACAAGAGAGTATCGTGGTACGTTAAAAGAGCCAGGAAAAGACAGCCCATATCGTGACACAAGCATTGAAGAAAACCTCGTACTGTTTGAGAAAATGCGCCAAGGTGAATTCAAAGAAGGTGAGTGTGCGCTGCGTGCAAAAATTGATATGGCTTCGCCTTTTATGTGTATGCGCGACCCTATTATTTACCGTGTACGTTTTGCTCATCATCATCAAACTGGTGATAAATGGTGCATCTATCCAATGTATGATTTTACCCATTGTATTTCTGATGCAATTGAAAAAATTACTCATTCAATTTGTACTTTAGAGTTTCAAGATAATCGCCGTCTTTACGATTGGGTGTTAGATCATTTAGATGATTTTCATGCGCCAGATCGTCCACATCAATATGAATTTTCACGTTTAAATCTTGAATATACCTTGATGTCTAAGCGTAAGCTGAATGATTTGGTCGTGCGTAAACTGGTCTCTGGCTGGGACGACCCAAGGATGCCTACAATTGCAGGTTTACGACGCCGTGGTTATACTCCAGCATCTATCCGTGAATTTTGTTTACGGATTGGTGTCACTAAACAAGACAACCTAATTGAAGTGGGTATGTTAGACGCTTGCATCCGTGAAGAGCTTAACGAGCATGCTCCACGTGCCATGGCAGTATTAAGACCCATTAAAGTGGTTATTGAAAATTATCCAAACCCTGAGTCAGAAGCCATTATTGCTCCTGCCCATCCCAATAATGAGTCAATGGGAACTCGTGAACTTTCATTTGGGCGTGAGCTGTTTATTGACGTTGAAGATTTTAAAGAAGAAGCAAATAAGCACTTTAAACGCTTGGTGTTAGGTAAAGAAGTTCGTTTACGTAATGCTTATGTCATCAAGGCTGAACGTTGTGATAAAGACGTTGATGGAAATGTTACAACGGTCTATTGCACCTATGATGCAGATACTTTAGGTAAAAATCCTGCTGATGGCCGTAAAGTTAAAGGTGTTATCCATTGGGTTGACTCTGCAACAGCCCAACCTGCTGAGTTTCGTTTATATGATAGGCTCTTTACCAGTGAAAACCCTGCGGCGTTTGAAACCGTTGATGAAGTGCTGAATCCAAATTCACTGACTGTGGTTAATGGATTCGTTGAACCTAGTATGGCTAATGCTCCAGCAGAAAAAGCCTACCAGTTTGAGCGCGAAGGTTATTATTGTGCAGACAGTAAAGATTCAAGTGCTGAACATTTAGTATTTAACTTAACAGTTCCGTTAAGAGATACCTTTGCTTAACCAATTGTTTTTATTGTAAAAAAGGCGCTTAATGCGCCTTTTTATATGCTTTCCAATAATCAATAATCAAGCAATTATTGCATCATTGGGCCTAAGCCAATACTCCATAAAATGACACTGCTCGCCATTAGGGCCACTAGTAAAACAAGTCCGGCCGTAACCACGGAACTTGCATAAATAAAGCCTTTTTCCTCGGGAATATTCATAATAATCGGTACTCCTGCATATAGCAGGTAAACCGAATAGGCTAGGCCAATTAATCCAACGATCATAATGAACCAGAGTACAGGGTAAAGTGCGGCTAAACCGACCATAAATAAAGGGGTTGCCGTATAGGACGCTAGTTCTAATGCTTGGGTGTAGGTTGGGTCAGCATCAAATGTTCTACCCATCCAAAAGGCTAAATAAGCCAGTGCTAAAACGCCAATGATTAAACCAAAATACATTCCAATTGACATAAATAGTGCGCTTTGAGATGTCAGGAATAGAGGCTCTCCGGCTCCTGGATGCCAACCTATATGTGCCGTTGCTATATAAGCACATATGGCGGGTATAAGTGCAATAAGCAATACATGACTCAAACTGCTTTTTAGCGCTTCATGATTTTTTTCAATAGTGTGCCACTCTTGTTTCGGATGAGTGTAAAGCCCCATTAAGTGATTTAGTACCATTATAGTTATCCTTGTTTAGCATTTTTGACCTAGCTCGCCAAACGACAGACGAACTGACTACAGCTTTTTATCAATCGCCTTAATCAGTCCACATCACTTATCAACATAGGATTGTGTTGGCATCACACATTGCAAATTGCCAGTTTTTACGTTGTTAAGTTATGACTTTACCCCAATGTAAAATCATTATTTAAGGTGATCAATTGCATCTGTTACAAAATAGTTAAAATAAGATGCTTGGCTTATTTATTGAACATAAATAGACTTTCGTCAAGTTGTATTACGTTTTAGGCTTCAGAAAAGTCCACTCTCTAGGTAAAATAACTGGAGATTTTTGAAAGGATTGTGTATTCCATGCAGCAACTACTTGTTCCTATTTATGACTTTTTAGGTTGTGAGACCCCAGAACGTTGGGTCGAAAAAGCAAAGCAACCTGAACTGTTACCCACATTGTTAATTGACCATTGCAATTGCGAACTTAAAGCTGCGCAAACAGCTATGTTAATGATCCGCAAATATGCAATTGATAAAAGTAGTTCAAATTTATTAAAGGTTTGGGCGAAGCCTTACGAGGATTTTGTTTATCAGCAAGACCGTAATGTTGAAGCGTTTTTGGCCCGAGACAGTAAAAAGAATGATTTCGCCAGTGAGCTCATTGCCAATAGCAACTTAGTCAATAGTACTGACTTAATGAATAAAATGGTGCGTCTCATTAAAGAAGAGTTTCATCATTTTGAGCAGGTTTTACAAATAATGACTGCGCGAGGAATTGATTACAATAATATTCGCGCAGGCAGTTATGCTAAGCAATTAATCGCTCATGTTCGTACACACGAACCAGCTGCTTTAATTGATAAGTTAATTATTGGTGCATTTATTGAGGCTCGTTCATGTGAGCGTTTTTTTAAACTTGCGCCACATTTAGATGAGGAACTGGCCAAATTTTATACTTCATTACTCCGTTCTGAAGCCCGGCATTTTCAAGATTACTTGGTGCTTGCACAGGATATAACTGGTAATGATATAAGTGATCGCATTGATTATTTTCGCAAAAAAGAAAAGGCGTTAATTTTAGCAGAAGAAGACGAGTTTCGTTTCCACAGTGGCACACCATCACAATAATTAAGGATTACGCGACAGCAATAAAGCCCGATTGTGATACCGTTACGTATGTTTAGGTTGTTTCACAAAAGGGTAATGTGACTAATTTGCAACCATTCTCATTCACGTTTAACACACTGCCTTGGGTATACCAATCTCCAACAACAACACGTTGTGTTTGAGGTGTTAACTGATGAATAGCAGGACGATGAGTATGACCGTGGATCATTCTTTGGCAGCCAGTATTGGCCAGTAGTGCAGTGACGGAACTATCTTCAACATCCATAACTTCATAGCGTTTTTGTTGATTGCCTTGCATGCTTTTTTGACGAATTTTAGCAGCAATTTTTAAGCGGGTACTTTTTGGTAGATGAGCGTAAATCCAACGGACAAGCCCAATACTTCGAAAACGTCTGAATCGCTGATAGGCATGATCAAGTGTGCATAGGCTATCACCGTGCAAAATTACAGTATTAACCCCATACAAGTTGATACAATAAACCTCAGGTAATATCTGCATACCTGCTCGTTGGCAAAATAGTTTGCCAACCATAAAATCACGATTGCCATGAATAAAGTAAACTGGAATTTTGCTCGATACGGTTTTGATTGCTTCAGCAATAGCAACACTGAAGGGTTGTGCAATATCATCACCCATCCATACTTCAAATAGATCGCCAATAATATACAGTGCTTCAGCATTTTCTAAGCCTTGGCTTAGAAAATGTGTAAAAGCTTGGGTGATATCGGGGCGATCGGCACTTAAGTGTAAATCGCCCACAAAGACAGTTCTTTTCAAAATTATGCTTTAACGCTAACGCTTTCAATCACAATAGCTTCTAATGGCACATCTTGATGCATACCACGATTGCCAGTGGCGACATTCTTGATTTTTTCAATAATGTCTAAACCTTCAACGACTTCACCAAACACACAGTAACCCCATCCTTGAGAAGTTTCTGATTTAAAATCAAGGAAAGTATTGTCATTTACGTTAATGAAGAACTGTGCTGTTGCAGAATGCGGATCTGATGTTCGCGCCATAGCAACAGTACCTTTGCGGTTGGATAAACCATTATTCGCTTCGTTTTTGATTGACGCTTTAACATTTTTTTGACTCATGTCTTCAGTAAAGCCGCCACCTTGGATCATAAAGCCGTCAATAACACGATGGAAAATAGTACCGTCAAAAAAACCATCTTCAACATATTGCATAAAGTTAGCGGCAGTAATCGGCGCTTTGTCTTCATTTAACTGCAAAGTAATATCACCAAAATTGGTATGTAAAGTAATCATGTTGTCTCACTTGAAAAAAATAATTTGCGCGATTCTAACTTATCTTAACTGCGGCTTAAAGTGCAGTATTCAAAACAGGTGACATCATGTTAGACTCAGCGTAAATATTTCCTGTTATAAATTAGTGTAAAAGAGAACAATCGATGTTGAAGATTTACAATAGTATTAGCCGTGAGAAACAAGAGTTTAAACCAATAAATCCAGGTAAAATCGGAATGTACGTCTGTGGCGTGACCATTTACGATTTATGTCATATTGGTCACGGGCGTACTTTTGTTTCGTTTGACATGATAGTGCGTTATTTACGTTACGTAGGCTACGAAGTAAATTTTCAGCGCAACATTACCGATGTAGATGATAAAATTATCAAACGCGCGGCTGAAAACAACGAATCTTGTGAGTCGCTAACTGAGCGTTTGATCGCCGAAATGCACCAAGATTTTGATGCCTTGAACATGAAACGTCCAGATTTTGAGCCTCGAGCAACGTTACATATTGAAGAAATTATCGATATGGTTCAGCGTCTGCTTGACCGTGGTCATGCTTATGTTGCCAGTAATGGCGATGTACTATTTAGTGTTGCATCATTCCCCGAGTATGGAAAGCTATCAGGCCAAAACCTTGATCAACTGCAAGCCGGTGCTCGTGTTGAAATCGATAATGCTAAACACAATCCTATGGATTTTGTGTTATGGAAAATGTCCAAACCCGGTGAGCCTACTTGGGAATCGCCTTGGGGGCCTGGCCGTCCTGGTTGGCATATTGAGTGTTCAGCAATGAATAGCAAGCACTTAGGTATTCATTTTGATATTCATGGTGGTGGATCTGACTTGCAGTTCCCGCATCATGAAAATGAAATTGCTCAGTCTTGCTGTGCCCACGATACACCTTATGTGAATTATTGGATGCACACTGGAATGGTAATGGTTGACCGTGAAAAGATGTCTAAATCGTTAGACAATTTCTTTACCATCCGTGATGTGCTTGAGCATTATGATCCAGAAACCGTACGTTATTTCTTATTATCAGGCCATTACCGTAGTCAGTTAAACTATTCTGAAGATAATTTAAAGCAAGCTCGTGCAGCATTAGAGCGTTTATATACAGCACTTAAAGATTTAGATTTAACCGTAGCAGCCGCTCCCGCCGACACATTTGTTGCAAAATTTAAGTCGGCAATGGATGACGACTTTAATACACCCGAAGCCTATTCTGTTTTATTTGAGATGGTGCGTGAAATTAATCGTCTTAAAGTAACCGATATGGCTGCAGCATCGGCATTGGGTGTCAGTTTAAAGCAGTTAGCAGATGTGCTTGGCCTTATCAGCCAAACGCCAGAAGCTTTCTTTAAAGGTGAGGGCAGTGACGATGAAGTGGCAGAAATTGAAGCACTTATCGTTGAACGTAACCGTGCCCGTACGGAAAAAGACTGGCCTGCTGCGGATGTTGCTCGCGATCGTTTAAATGCGTTAGGGGTTGTATTAGAAGATGGCCCAAGTGGAACAACTTGGCGTAAAAAGTAATTAATCCGTTCCTTAACAAAAAGCCTGCAATTGCAGGCTTTTTGTTATTGGATCGATATCATTTTTGAACTGCGATTTTATACTAATCCTTATTAGAATATGATCTATTTTAGGCTGCATCACTAAGCCCAAAACAATGAAAATGACTGTAGGTGTAGTCTTCTACATCAAAGTCATTTGAAGCAGTAATACCAATCCTATTAAATATGTGATCTTTCAGCGGGAGTTCAAAGTGCTGTAGGCAAGGCAGATGATTGAAGCGAATAGTGATCCTCGGTAACAAGCTCCTGCGTTACTCTACCTCCAGTATCT
>NZ_JBSQBN010000131.1:0-13023 GCF_053850585.1 Shewanella sp. A22 | reverse complement strand
TTGGCCAACGAAGTGCGTAAAGGTAGCTGATGCAAGATTGTTCATCATGAAACCAATCTACAAACTCGTCCCAACTTGTAGGGTAATCAACGCCAGCTTTTAATAAATACGATGAAGTTTTCATTACCACATATTGACACTGGTGGCGCTAAATGGATGGCCATTATAAACAACCAGTATCCTGTCGCAAAAAATTTATGATGTTAATCGTAGATAGACTTCCATGAAAACTCATCCATCAATTATTGATAAATGAATTTTCAAGCTTAATTGAAAATGCACAAATTCAACTCTGAACTTGAGGACGTTGAAGACTCTTTATAAAAGAATGCGTGAGCAGATTCATAGCTTCAAGTTCAATTAAAATCGAGGCCGCTGAAGAAAATAGCGTGAGCCTGATAGGACGTCAGGCTAGCTTTCGCGGTACAGGTAGCTCTTTGGCATCTGACCCATATGGATATGGTAAATGTCATTATGATGTCGGGAACATCATAGACCATGCCATCACGACATTCGTGAATCCATTCACATCAGATGTACCATCGGAAGCGTTAGCATTTTCACTCTTTATTGCAAAATGGGCCGAAGCAGGATTCAAATGAAGTCAAAAGCTGGATCAATTTCCGTCGCAATTTTTTCGCTGCTGTTGTTTGGTTAAAGAGCGAAAATGTTGCCGGAACGGCAGGGTGCTCCAAGAGGGGATTGCTGTTGATCCCCTTTTGGCCCGTGCAGGGTGGAACCTTGCGATCTTAATTCAAACGAAGTTTGAAAAGTCTGATATCGGTGAAGCGCCACGACGTTAGTGGCCGCAGGCCATAACAAAACACAAGTAACCTTGCAGGTTACTCATGTCCCCATGGCACTGGTGGTAACGCAACCGGTTTGGTTAAATCAAACTCCACTTTAAAATTGCGATTTTCGCGCGTTAGGCGATAAGTAAATGTATGAGCCTCGATCATCATCTGCCATACATTGGTTACCGATTGGCTTAAGCCATTTTGCTTAAAATTGGCAATCGATTCAGCGTCGACTGGAAACGATTGCATGTTCGCGGTACCTGTATCGCGAGTGTCTCCGCCATACATAGTGACTTTATCTTCACTACCATCTTTATGACGATGATCATGCTTTAAACGCAGCCCAGTATCGGTTTGAGTGATAATCCACGTACGTGAATGATCTGCACCCACATGAAATGGGATTTTTAACTGCTTGTCTGTACATTCTCGTACATGCATAATTAATGGTTTGCCACTAAAACCATCACCTTCAGCTCCACCAGCAGTGATTTTACCCGAAAAAGCTTTACCGCAAAGCGCACTTATTGACTCAAAGAACTGCTGTTGTTGTACCGAATTAGCGGCATAACTTGGGGTGGCCAATAACATACCGCCACACATTAACGCACTGGTGAAGTAACCACTTAGTCTAGACATTTTGGCCATGATGCTCATTCCTTGCTTATCATTTTTATTCAACACAGAGTACACGCTTTAGATAAACTAAACCCGCATAAATGCGGGTTTAGTTAACTCAAGTCTATAAAGCAACTTGACTACTTTGCGTATTTTGATTTGGTTGCCCAACCCGTTTTAGCAGGGCGTTTAGCACCTTGGCTTTTAGGCGTTTGCCCTTTTGCCGCTTGGCCAGAAGCCTTAGACGAAGACTTACTTTTTTGCCCTGTTGGTTTTGCGTTGCCTTTATCCGTTTTAGTACCGCCTTTACGATCTTCAAACTGATCGGCAGAAAAACGCGTCATGGCTTTTTGGCCGCTTTGCTCTTTCGCTTTAGCCGATGGCTTTTGGCCCCACTTTACTTTAGTTTGCTCGTTACGGGTTTCTGGTGGCACCAAGTGATTTGGACCATTACCAATTAACGACTCTTTCCCCATGGCAACTAAGGCTTCACGGATCATCGGCCAACCCATTGGGTCGTGATAACGTAATAAGAATTTATGCAATTTACGCTGACGACCTTTTTTCGGCACTGTCACTTGTTCGCTGTCATGTTTCACGTTTTTCAGCGAGTTAAGTTCGGTATGGTAAATCGTGGTCGCATTAGCCATGGGCGACGGATAAAAGTTTTGCACTTGGTCGAGCTTAAATTTTTGCCCTTTTAACCATAACGCCAAATTAACCATGTCTTCGTCGGTGGTACCTGGATGCGCTGAAATAAAGTACGGAATTAAAAACTGCTCTTTACCCGCTTCTTTAGAAAACTTATCAAACAGCTCTTTAAACTTGTCATAGGTTCCCATACCTGGCTTCATCATTTTACTGAGCGGGCCTTCTTCGGTATGTTCTGGGGCAATTTTTAAATAACCGCCAACATGATGCCGAGCTAATTCTTTAATATAGCTTGGGTCTTCAATCGCTAAGTCATAACGCACACCAGAAGCAATCAACACCTTTTTAATACCTGGTACGTCACGCGCTGCTCGGTATAAATCGACCGTGTGCTTATGGTCTGTACCTAAATGACCACAAATAGACGGATACACACACGATAAACGTCGGCAGGTTTTCTCCGCTTTCTCACTGGTGCAACCTAAACGGTACATGTTTGCCGTTGGGCCCCCCAAGTCAGAGATAACTCCAGTAAAGCCAGGCACCTTTTCTTGAATATCTTTAATTTCTTTGATGATCGACTCTTGCGAACGACTTTGAATAATGCGTCCTTCATGCTCGGTAATAGAACAAAATGAACAACCACCAAAACAACCGCGCATGATATTGATTGACGTCTTAATCATGTCGTAAGCAGGAATTTTTTCTTTGCCATACACCGGATGCGGGATGCGCTGATAAGGTAAATCGAATACGGCATCCATTTCATCAGTGTTTAATGGCCACGCAGGAGGATTTACCCATACACCACGGTTAGCATCATGTGGCTGAAACAACGCACGGGCACAGCCCGGGTTTTGCTCTTGGTGCAAAATACGTGAGGCGTGGGCATACAAATACTTGTCTTCGCTTACCTTGTTGTAGGCAGGAAGCAGCACATAGGTTTTTTCCCATGGCTTTGGACGAGGCGGCTGCACGCTAATGGCTTTAGGTGCCTCGTTATCAAAAATCTTGTTGTCTGTTGGGCCAGACAAGTTACTACAGCCAACGTCATCGGCACCATAAGGGCTTGGTAATGGTTCAATTTTATGTAATTGGTCTATTTTGCGCGAATCCATGCCACGCCAACCAGGCATTGGCTCTTTACGCATAACGGCGGTACCGCGCACATCATCAATCTGGTTGATAGCTTCACCCGCAGCAATACGGCGTGCAACTTCCATTAATGGCCGTTCAGCATTGCCGTAAATTAAGATGTCTGCTTTGGCGTCAAAAATCACACTGCGACGTACTTTATCTGACCAATAATCATAATGTGCAATACGACGTAAACTGGCTTCAATACCACCAATCACCACAGGAACTTCTTTAAAGGCTTCTTTACAACGCTGGGTATAAACAGTCACGGCACGATCTGGGCGCTTGCCACCAATGTCACCAGCGGTGTATGCATCGTCATGACGTAACTTGCGGTCAGCGGTGTAACGGTTGATCATCGAATCCATGTTGCCAGCAGTTACCCCAAAAAATAAATTTGGGCGACCTAATTGCATAAAGTCTTCTTTACTTGACCAATCGGGCTGAGAAATAATACCCACACGATAACCTTGGGCTTCTAACATCCGCCCAATCACTGCCATGCCAAAACTAGGGTGATCAACATACGCGTCGCCAGTCACGACAATAATATCGCAACTATCCCAACCTAATTTATCCATCTCCTTACGAGACATAGGTAAAAAAGGCGCTGTTCCGTAGCATTCAGCCCAAAACTTTGGATAATTAAATAACGTTGACTCAACTTGCATGTATATGACCTACATAAATGGGGAAAATCAGTCTCGCTGATCCGATGACAACATCAGCCTACGGCTGAATTTAACGGACGCGGAGTATAGCAGCACAGCGACACTAAGTGTGACTAAAAAAACACCACAAGTGAAATATTTTTATCCCTACATACCCTTATAATAAAAGCGGGAATATTGCTATTCCCTTATATTTTCAATGTTATAGCCCAAGAAAAAAACCAATATTAGCAACGGCTAAAATCAATAGTACAATCCACGTCGTTAACACACCGTAAAAACGACCAAAATGATAACCGCCTTGCCCTTGATTAAGCCCAATAGCATGTAATAAACGCGCCACAATCCAAGCTGTGCCCAAGCAATGTATTAAATATACAGGCATGCCATTTGTTTCTGCTAGTGCCAGTAAAATTAATACTGTTGGGGCATTTTCAATTAAATTACCATGGGCTCTAATCGCAATAGACAACCCCTGATGGCCACCATCACCAATACCTATTTTACTCGCACGACGAAACTTAACCACTTTGTAAGATAATGCTAAAACTAGCAACGCCGTTAAACCTGCATATAAACCCGATACCATCAATGTCATGTGTTATTCCTTATTGTTATTACATCAGCTTTTAATAAGTTGACGCTATAGCAGCATTTTGGATCAGTTTGGCTGTAAACACACGCCTTAATCGGTTAATATTCGCGCCAAATGAAGTATCTTCCCTTAACCAGAGTGACTATCGCCCAGTGGATAATCAGGATTTTTTAGAAAAACGCCTATTTATTATAAAGTTAGGGAAGTACTTACATAAATTTGGTACTCCGGCGTATCGCCTAGAATCTCACTTGCAAACCGTATCAACCACTCTGGGTATTGAAGGGTATTTCTTAATATCGCCAACCTCGATGACATTTGTCCTGCAACATGACACAGAGCAAGAATACAATCACGTCGCACGCGTAAAACCCGGTGACCTAGATTTAGGCTCGTTAGCACGTACTTTTGAACTTGTAGAAGAGCTGTGCTCAGGCCAACGCACCCTGCAAGAAGCCCTAGAACGCTTAGAAGACATTGCCAATAAACCTAACCCCTATGGACATAAACTCACCTTACTGGCCTTTGGTACCAGTGCGGGGGGATTTGCGATGCTAATGGGCACGGGTTGGCACGACGTTTTTTGGTCTGCCCTTTTAGGCTGGCTAGTTTACGGCATGGTTTTTTGGGCTGAGCGTTCAAAGCGTATCGCAGAAATGCTCGAACCTATGGCCGCGGTTGTTTGCGCGATTTTAGTGTCGGGGATTGCAAAGCTAGACCCCAGTGTCAATTTGCCAGTTACCATTTTGTCTGGGATCATTATTTTTGTTCCCGGTCTAGCACTCACCCTAGGGTTAGCCGAGCTTGCTGCCCGCGATTTAATCTCTGGTACGGCACGCATTATGGATGCGGTAATGCAGCTGTTTAAATTGTATTTTGGTGCCGTACTTGGCATGACCATTGGCAGAGCCATTTTTGGCGACGTCACGTATATTGACCCCATTCCGCTACCGCGTTGGGCAATTTGGTCTGCTGTGCCCATACTGTCTATGTCATTAGTGATTATTTTTAAAGCCCGTTTAAAAGACTCACCTTGGGGAATATTTGCTGGCATTGTGGCCTTTTTCTCGGCCATGCTTGGCGGTATTTACTTAGGAGAATCGATCGGTATTTTTGTCGGTGCGTTAGCAGTAGGTATTTATTCAAATCTTTATGCCCGTTGGATGAAAGCACCTGCATCCATTGCGTTACTGCAAGGTATTGTTATTTTAGTGCCCGGCAGCAAAACCTATATTGGGTTAAATGCGTTAATTTCTGGCGAAACCATGCTTAACCAAGCCCATTTAGGCTCACAAATATTTCTTATTTTCATGTCATTAATTGCAGGACTTATATTTGCAAACGTAGTGGTTCCGCCAAGACGTTCATTATAATCATATCCGCTCAATCAATTTAATACCGCTTTAAATAAGGGCTGCATTTAATGCGGCCCTTATTATGAGATAAATACGCTAATCACTTGACTATTTAGCAATTCGGGTGTGTTATTAAGTTAAGCGATAACGCAACAAACTCATTTTAATAACACCGGATTAACATTTTGCGTAGTTAGAAATTATAACAAAAACAATAATAAGGACGAATTTATGCCAACAGTATTACTGGCAGCCTTTTTTTTCGTCATCTTGCTTTCTCACGCTAGCGTCAGCGCTAATGATGACGCAATGATAAGCCAATCAGAACCGTCGACAGTGAACAAACATGATGTCGCTAATGTTGCCAATATCGTCATTGTCAGTCACCCCATATTTGATGAATCGGCACCTGATGCTATCTTTTTGCATCGCTGGGCCAACTATTTACATATCAACACCAAAGAATCGACCATCCTTAACAATCTTAGCTTTGAGAAAGGCGACAGCATCACCGAAAAAGATCTTCATGAAGCCCAACGTTTATTGCGTTACGAGCCTTACATTCGAGATGCCGAAATTAACATCGCCCGAAAAGACCCACTGGCAACCGACAATGTTGAAGATGTGGTGCTAGTTGAAACATGGGATAACTGGTCATTATTGCCCACGGTAAGCTTAAGCAAAAATGGCGGCGACACTAAATACTCTTTTGGTATTAAAGAAGACAACTTATTAGGTTTAGGGGTAAAAACCAAAATAAAATACCAGTCTAGTGCCGACCGTACTGGATATAAGATTGCCTTTGACGCACCAGTAAGGTGGGTAAAACACGGCAATATTGCAGTCGACTTTTATGATAATAGCGACGGACAGTCTTCATCTGTGGCGTTCAACAAACCTTTCTATTCACTCAACACCAAAGACATGTATACCTTAGCTTGGTTGACCGATACCCGCATTGATACCATACGTCAAAATGGTCAAGACATTAACGAATTTGAGCACGTTATTGACTACGCCAACATCGGTGTGGGTTGGTTAATCGATAAACAAAGTGACCAATTACACCGTATTAGTGTTGGTATCACGCAAGACCGACATCAATTCAACAATATAAGCTTATATCCAGATTCGGCATTACCAGATAAACGTGATTTTATTTATCCGTGGATAAGTTATGAGTACTTGCAAGACCAATATACCGTGTTAAACAACATTCATTTAATTAATAACAACGAAGACTTTAACCTAGGCTGGCACCATGTTGTTACCCTTGGGCTGGAAACTAACGATGTAACAGACAACGCGGCATTAGGTTACCACCTCAATCTATTAACCACTCGTGGCTGGCAGCAAGATAACCAATTACTGTTAACAAGTTTAAGTGGTCGCGCTGATATTCAAACAGGCCAGCAAGATTTTTATAATATAGGCTTTGGGGCAGAATATTTTTATCAAATCAACCCTAAATGGACCGCTTATAGTAAGGCTCGGGTGGCAACATCACACAATAACTATCTTGATCAAACCTTTGCCCTTGGTGATGAAACCGGGGTACGTGGTTACCCTAATGACTATCAGCATGGTGACAACCAATGGTTACTCACTGGCGAAATTCGTTACTACCCCAATATTAATTTATATCAGCTAGCTGAATTAGGTTGGGCAATGTTTGCCGACATTGGACAAGCAACAGGTGGTCAAGATGAGTTGAATGAAGTGGATGGCCCGATTGGCAGTGTTGGCATTGGTGCACGAATTTATTCCTCTAAATCGAGTTACGGCAACGTCGCTCATGTTGATGTTGCCGTACCAATAACTTCGGGCAGTGACATTAATGCTTGGGAATTTAGATTCCAAGTTAAAAATCATTTCTAACTCACCCTAAGGACAGGCAAATGTATATCCTTAGGGTTTGTTAATATTGAATGATTAAAAGTGATGTGTTACTTGCAATACCATTTCTCTTGGCGCACCAGGGAAATGACCATTTCGCTCAGAAAAACCACTCACGGCATATTCTTTATCAAACAAGTTTTTCACGTTTAATTGAAATTGTGTCTCTTGCCATGTCGTGGTCCAGCTCATATCAAATACGGTAAATGGCTTAACACGCTGCGCACCGCCACTCATTTGCTCACTGACATAGTCGGCCCCAAACGCAATGGCTGAGTTCAAACTGTCAATATCGTAACGGGTCCACAAACCCGCTTGATGGCGCGGCGCATTAATAAACTTACTGCCGTCGGCATAAGTGTCACCCACATCGCCCTTTGTTACTCGGGTATCGTTATAAGCATAGTTGGCCATAACGGTCCAATTTGGCGTTATATCTCCCGTTATCGTCAATTCAGCACCGTTACTTTCAACTTGCCCAAGACTGACCAACGCTGGAGCACCATTGCTGCCATCGGTATAATTGGGGTTGTTCATCGCAACATCTTTTTTATCAATTTGATAAACCGCTACCGTGGTCATTACGCTGCCATCAAACCACTGACTTTTAACCCCGAGTTCTATCTGTTTACCAACTTCAGGTAACAAGCCGCCATCTGCACTTGCCGTGTCTTGCTCACCAATAGAGGTCGGCTTAAAGCTTTCAGCATAATTAATATAAAACGACTGTTCTGGTGAAAACTTATACACAACGCCTGCGCGTGGCGACACGTGACTATCGCTATATTCAAAACCAGTTTCTTTATCAAAATCATCAAAATGGTCATAACGTAATCCCACCATTAACAACCATTGTTCGGTTAATGCTATTTGGTCTTGCGCATACAAACCAAGGCGCTCGGTTTTTGCACCATCACGATTTTGGTCTGTCAGCGAATAAGTAGAAGGGTCTGTTTCACCATAATTAAGATCAAAAATATTCAAATTTTTAATCCCATCAGCTTCATAACGTGCAAACCAATAATCGTAGTCTGAATCAACATGATGATAATCAGCACCAAATAGCAAAGTTTGATCAATGCTGCCCGAAGATAAACGATAGACAAAATCAGATGTTGCGCTTATTTCTTTGTTGGCTCGGTATTGTTTGCGGTACTCACGCTTAATGGTTTCATCGTCAATATTGGCCACACCGTCACCATTAACATCAACCCAACTTCTAGACTCATGGTAAGCTTGTTCGCGTTCATTATCGAGATAACGAACCGTGGTATTCACGCTCAAATCATCATTAAAAAAGTGTTTTAATTCCGCTTGAAGCACCGTTGCCTCTAAGTTTTGATAATCAAACTTTTCATTTGCGTTATAGCTTGGGTCAACCAAAAAATTACCATCATCGTCAACCGGAACACCACGTAAACGATTACCGCCTAAGTCTTGTTTAATATAATCAATCGTTGTTGTGAGCGTGGTGTCATCACCAAGTTGAAATAATAACCCACCCGTTAACTCGGTATTTTTTGAGTCCGCATTATTCCGGAAACTGTCTTTTTGCTCATAAAACCCGCCAATACGATAAGCCATCGACTCAGTTAAACCACCTTTTGAATCTATCGAGCCGCCCATGCGGTCGTTATCGCCAGCGGTTAATGTCACCTCAGTATCTTGAACAAAACTTGGCTTTTTGCTGACATAATTGATCATGCCACCAGGCTCACCACCACCATATAACGCAGCTGCGGGTCCTTTTAACACTTCAACCCGTTCAATATTAAATAACTGCGGCACGCCAAAACCAGAAAAAGGGTCGCCTCTTACACCGTCATAAAAAACGTTGCCGTCATCCCTAAACCCTCGGAAGGTCACCCCTGAGTAACTGTAAATGCTCACTCCAGCAATAGAGCGATATAAATCAGTAATTTCACGTGCGGCTTGGTCAACAATTAACTGTTCATTCAACACCTGCACCGATTGTGGTAAGTCCATGATATCGGTTTCAACTTTAGCGCCAACAGACGAAGAAGACTCGCGATAAAACGTTTGCGCTCGGCCCATTACGGTGATTTTTTCAATCGAGGCAGTGGGGTCTACATCCGCCACATTCTCGTTTGCATTCACGCTCAATGCAGGTAAGAGCAAGCTCAATACCCCATAATTAATAACATTCAAATTATAGCCCTTTGATAGCGTAACCATAGGTCACTGTAAGTTTTGCGTGCAATATAACAACAAACGCTAATGCAAACTATTCTCGTTTGGAGAATTTACATTTGTGATACACATTTAAACCAGTATTAATTGAGCTTTTGGGGAGGTTTCACGGCAGTTAACGAAAGGAGTGTGGATATAACGTTAGTAAATGGTTGTTGGTTAGCGCTTTACATAAACAGTATTGCCTTGCCGTTTAACACCTCGACAAGGCAACTGTCATCATTGCGATATTCAATTTATGACCATTCGCTTGGCTATTTTACTTTTTCTAAAATTGCGTAATTTCTGTCATCTCGACCAAGGTTATAGACAATAATTTCATCATCATTTACAACATCAATACCTACCATACTCTGTTTGTCATTGAGCATTATAAAATCAACGTCGGTATTAATATCCAAACCAAATTGATCTCGGTACACCTGCGCTGCGTTCGCAAAATCTTCGCGTAGGTCTTTTTTAAACACAGCAAATGGTTGATATGCAAACAGTACAAAAGCATTAAAACCAACCACTTCATCACGCTGGTCGTAATAATCAAAAACTAATGTATCAGTTTCATGCTTTTGAATAAAATCATCACGAAATACTTTTGCACCGTTATAAATAGTCGACTCTTCAATACCATCGATATTGTCCACAGTGTAATTATTTTTGATGTATTCAAACTCATTTAAATCATTTAATAACGCTTGGATTCGATTTTTCTCTTGGGCTGCAACGATGGTCTCTAGGCGTAATCCAGCAACTTTATGTTGAGTAATTTTACGGCTTAGGCTGCCTAAATCACCTTGCTGAATGGACACTACATGCGGCTTTTTTTTAGCAAAGTGAGTATATGTCCCTTGCGCTTTTGTCACACTCCACTGCCCCTTAAAAAAGCGGCTATCGAACACTTTAGGTGTAACACCTTGATTGCCACTATAAGGTGTAATGTCACTATTACATGCCGACATCGACATCATAACCCCAGCAAAAAACAGCAGTTTTCCAATTGTTCTATACATAATGCTTCCCTTGTTTTGCGCCATAAGCAAGCATTGGTAACCGGAATGCTGTTGGATAAGACGCTTACACAAACATTTGTTTGACGGTTAACAGCACGCGCCAAACAGTCTCTTTCTGTTAAGGGAATAATGGCTAACTCAATCACTAAGCAGTAGGTACATATTCGCGAAAATTTTACGCAAAAAATTTTACGCACATGATTAAATACTAAAAAGGGCTTAACGCTCGCGCTGCAAATGTGGCGTGATAACGCTCAATATTGACGCAACCCTCACCCCAACATAAGCCTTTAAGCATATGATTATCTAAGGGTATGGCATTGCTTCTTGAACGCCTTTCTAATATGTTACCTTGAACAAAATAGAACTTTCTTGGGGGAAGCTCAAAATGAGTATTAAGAATAATATAGCCAGAGCAGAGGCATTATTTCGTCAAACAGAGTATGCGGAGTCACTCTCCTTGTGCGCTAAAATTCTTGAGAAAAAACCTAAACTTGCTGAAGCGATTCATTTAAAGGCGTTAAATCATTATGCCCTTGGGCAATTTTCCCCCGCTATTACTGAGTTCAAAAAAGCCATTGCCATTAACAACCAGCAACCATCATTTCATAGCAATTTAGGCAATGTATACCTAGACCAAGAAGATTTTATTGAAGCAAGCCGCTGTTACGAAAAAGCGCTTAATCTAGAGCCTCTTTTATCTGGCCCTAACTATAATTTGTCTATTTGTTTACATCATCAGGGCAACTATGCATTAGCCGAAAACTATTGCAAAAAAGCCATCCTGCAAGACTCAACAAACTCTGACTTTTACCTTCATTTAGGCGTTATTTACTACGACCAAGGTCAGTTTGACAATGCCGCCACAACACTCGTAAAAGCACTCGAAACAGAAAATAAACACAATAGTGGAAGAACAAACCTCGACGCCTACTGGCAATTATTCAGCCTGCATCTGAGCCAACACCGCTACCAAGATGCGCTTGAGGTTGCCGAACTTGGCATACAAAGCCAGAAACTCACTCAGCAACAGCTCTGCGCGCTGCTTATTGGCAAAGTGATTATTTACTACCTATTCAACCACTTAGATGAAGCCAAGCACGCATTAGCGCTAAGCGAAGTCATTCATCAGTTCCCAACATTGCCAAAATACTTGCAAAACTTCGTTGTATTTCACAGTTACATTAAAAACCTTATAGCGCTATATGAAAGCGGTCAATATAGAGATTGTTATCATCTCGCTAACGACGCTACAAAAATGTACTTTATCTCAGAAAGCCATGGATTAGCCCCCAACCAAACATCGGTTCAATACAAGCACCAAAACTATCAAATAAACTCTCTCTTTATCATGGGTGCTAAGGTCATTCACTTTGTCACCGATGAAGAAAACAAATACCAAGTAAGCCTGGTATCATTATTACAAGATTTGGCACCAGGTTCTAAAGTTGTGGTTGCATTTGGGGAAATTGACTGCCGCCCCGACGAAGGCATTTACACCTATAGTTTAAAATCAAACCGAGATTATAAAGACGTCATTGATGATATGTTGTCAAAATATGTTAATGCATTAAAAAGTCTTGCAGACTCTTTTGGGATTGAAATCATTCTCTACGGCGTTCCAGCGCCACACCCTCAAAGCATTGAAATACTTCCCGTGTCAGAGCAGCAGAGGTTCAAAGATGTTATTGCGTATTACAACCTTGCACTCGCAAAATTATGCCAATCTGTAGACATGACGTTACTTGATGTCTATGCGCTAACCAACCAGAATGGACAAAGTAACTTACAACACCATATAGATGTACACCATCTCTCGCCAGCAACAGTGCCAACCCTGTTTTCTCTACAAGAAAAATAACCGAACTAGCAATAATCAATAGGCCAATATACATGAAAATCAATAACGGATGATTTCATCATTGCGGCCTTTATCCCTTAGCGTTGCCAAACTGAACAAGTAATACCAATCTCATTAAATATCTGGTCAGTTCAGAGTCTCTCAGGTTTTTCAATTCAAGGCACATTGATGTAGAAATGGTTGTTCCCTTTTAAATCGATGTAACACAGAAGTGGAATACCTGA
>NZ_JBSQBN010000130.1:0-13165 GCF_053850585.1 Shewanella sp. A22 | reverse complement strand
TAGGCAAGGCAGATGATTGAAGCGAATAGTGATTCTATTTTGAAAGCATCTAACGAAGCATAAAGGACTTTGAAACCCGCCAGAATGGAGTCTCTCAGGTATGCCACTTCTGTGTTACATCGATTTAAAAGGCAACAACCATTTCTACATCAATGTGCCTTGAATTGAAAAAACTGAGAGACTCTGAACTGACCAGATATTTAATGGGATTGGTATAACAAGTAACTGGAATTTGAGTAATTTAATCCCAGTGGTGTACATTCTTTTCAGGTGCATTACTTTTATTCACAATCCTAAATGCGCTTTCAACTAACGAATTCATTTCTGATTCAATCCATTTGTTATATTTATAAAAACTTCCATCGTATTTATTAGCCATATATGACATATCTTCACCAGCGGCCTTTCCGTCAGGGTAAGTAACAGCAATAATATTTTGTAAGTCAGTATCGAACTTTCCTAAAAGGTTACAGCCAACTAACCTTATGATAAACAGCTCCATGTTGATACAGTCGCCAGATTTCTCATAGGCACCAATATACGCTGTAACGACCTTCATTATGTTGGCCCACATGTCGCTATTTCTGTCAGTGGATTTCATCAAAAATGCTGCATATATATTATTTACAAGTACTTGCTCGATAAATTTGCTTGGAACACCTTCATTTTGCAACTTTATGATAGCTATACTGACGAAATGACAGAGCACCTCAATAGTGGCAGCATTATTAGCCATTTCTTCGCACTCAGCTTTGACAACCATAATATCTCGAAACTTAACAACAGCCTTATGGCAAGCTTTCACCAAAATTTCACCAAATGCCTTGTATTGGCTAGAACTCTCCCCAAAATACATCGAAATGCCACTATTTACCTGTTCAAGGTGATAACTCTTCTTGATAGACGGATACAGTGAATCACTGCTGAACACCCTTAGTTTTAAATTGGAACGATCGTCAACTTCGATTGCCTTAACGTTATTATCAGTGGCACTAGATATAGCTGATTCTTTAGCTAACCTGTTCTCATCGATGGCTTCATTTGATTGTTGTGATCGAAGGTCAACACTATCGGTAACATTATCCTTTTGGGTATCGTCATTTGATGTTGTGATAGTTGGATGTTGCTCGGGATGTTCACTTTCAGGTTCTGATATGAGCTCATCATTCAATTCAGTGATGTCATCATTTACGTGTTCTTGATTCTCACTTAACGCTTCATTTAACTTAGCTATGGTCATGTGAAGGTTATTCATCAAAGTGATGAGAGCATTGTTATCAGGTTGTGTAAAAGTAAAATGCAAAACACCATTAATGTGCAGTTTATGCTTTTTGGGAAAACCAATATCTTCTATTTCGTCATGAGAGATGCAAATTGCGTCTTCGAATTTTTCTTTACCCATAACCTCGTATGAAGTAATGAGCATTCCTTCTTTTGCGCCCCCAAATAGGGTGTCATCAATTAGGACAAGGACTTCTTCTGGTGCAATACCTTTTGCATAATTCCCAATAGCGCCAGCAAGTTTTTTTGACGGAATATTTGGCTTTAAGTAAATGCTATGAGAAACCGTCTTCAACTCACTATTGAGATTTAAAAATGTTTCTTCGAAAAAAACTTCATATTCGTCATTGTTCATTTTACACTTTTTCCTTATCTTGTTTACTGACATGGTGCCAACACAAATGAAATCTCATGTACCTCTTTTTTGAGGCGATTGAGTGGAATGAACCAGAACAAAGCAATGCATTCAATTAGAAAAATAATATGCAATGCTCTGTAGACAAATAAGTGAAAAAACACCAGCTAATACATCATCAATCATAATTCCGAAACCACCATGGACTTTGGCATCAAGCCAGCGAATAGGCCACGGCTTAACAATATCGAAAAACCTAAAAAATACAAATCCAATAGCTAACCACAATAAACCAAGCGGAGCAGCTATCATCGTTATCATCAAACCAACAACCTCATCCCACACAATGGCACCATGATCATGCACCCCCATATCCTTAGCAGCTTTGCCACAAATATAGAAGCCGGCAAGCATACTAATACTGGTAATAATCAGGTAATGGGTGAGGCTCAATTGTTGCATCAACAATATCAACGGTATAGCAGCTAAAGTACCAAAGGTGCCTGGAGCTTTAGCCGCTTTACCACTACCAAACCCTAATGCTAAAAAGTGTATTGGATTAGCTAAAGACAGCTTATTAACAAATTTATCTTGGGTAAGTAGTTTCATAATGCTTCAATTAAAAATGTTCAAAACCGCGTGATATAGGCGTAAAAGGAATACCATCGTCGACAAGTTTGAGTTTATCGCCTGAACAAATTTGGCCTATTTTGATAAATTTAACCCCAGCATGAATTAAGGCTGTATCAATTGCGCCACGTTGAGACTCAGGTACTGTAAATAATAATTCATAGTCTTCCCCCCCGGTTAACGCATAACTTAATGCTTCATCACGACTGAGATTGGCTTTTAATGATACAGATAACGGAAGTTGGCTAACATCAACAATCGCCCCCACTTTAGAGGCCATTAACACATGACCTAAATCTGATATTAATCCATCCGACAAATCAATAGCACTGGTCGCTAGCGTTTTTAGCGCTTGACCTGCTAACACACGAGGTGTCGGATAATAATGGCGATTAATAAGGTATTCTTTATCTTCGGAATTAACTATCTTAGCCCCACGAAGTATATCCAGACCTAATGCAGAATCCCCTAAAGTACCCGTAACGTATATCCAGTCACCATTTTTGGCACCCGAACGCGTTAAAGCAGTGCCTTTTATCACTTGCCCATTAATGGTAATGCTAATACTGCGCGGACCACGAGTCGTGTCACCACCAATAAGGGCAATGCCATAGTACTCAGCAATCTCAAACAAGCCTTCACTAAAACTCTCAAGCCATGGCTGCTCAACACTCGGCAAGGTTAATGCTAACGTAAACCAAGCAGGTTCTGCACCCATTGCTGCTAAATCAGATAAATTTACCGCTAAAGATTTATAACCTAATGCATGTGCAGGTATATCGGCTAAAAAATGGACATTCTCGACAAGAGTGTCACATGATATCGCTAACGATTTATTCTCAGCAGGATTAACTAAGGCACAATCGTCTCCGATACTTAGCTCGACGTCGCGTCTTTTTTGGCCTTTATTACGGAAATAATGTTCGATGAGTTGAAATTCTTTCACATTTAATCTGGTACGGTAAACCGTCCACCTTAATTTTGAAACAATTAATAAGAAATGAAAACGGTATCCGAAGATACCGTTCTGGTGTTACTTATGCTTCACTAACTTATCAAGCAAGCCGTTAACAAACTTGTGACTGTCATCGGCACCAAATGCTTTCGCTAACTCGATACCTTCGTTAATAGCCACTTTAAACGGCACATCTTTACGGAAGGTCAACTCGTAAGTAGCTAAACGCACTATGGCTTTTTCTACCGGTGACACATCTTCAAAATCACGATCAAGAAACGGCTTTAACAGCTCATCAATGTGTGATGTTTGTGACGCCACGCCAGTGAATAGCTCACGAAAATAAGCCACATCAACACCATCAGTGTTCTGTTCAGTTAAAAACTCATGTTCTACGTCAGCAACATTATTTTTACTTAACTGCCATGAATATATGGCTTGAACGGCTAAACGGCGGGCCTTACGGCGCTCTGAAGGTTTCATACTTTTCCTACTATTACAGCTGTTGTTCTAGTTGTTGCAGTACATTAACCATTTCAAGCAGACCAAGAGCGGCTTCGCCACCTTTGTTACCTGCCTTAGTACCTGAACGTTCAATTGCTTGTTCGATGGTATCTGTAGTTAACACACCAAATGCAACAGGCAGGTCATATTCTAACGCAACTTGCGCAAGACCTTTGTTACATTCGCCAGCAACAAAATCAAAATGAGGAGTACCGCCGCGGATCACTGCACCGAGTGCAATAATGCCATCAAATTTGCCACTTGCAGCAACACGCTTTGCAGCAAGCGGTAATTCAACCGCACCAGGAACACGCACAACAGTGATGTTGTCATCACTAACCTGGCCGAAACGCTTTAATGTGTCTATTGCGCCATCAAGCAGACTTTCAACTAAAAAACTATTGAATCGCGATATTACGATCGCCACTTTGGCATTTTTCGCTTCGATATTACCTTGAACTACGTTCATTCTATCTTACCTAAATTAGCTAAAGCACCCAGCTCGGGGCAAAAAGAGGCGCTATGATATCACAGCCATTAGCCCTGAGCGCTATGCAATTAATGAAATTGTTAAATTTACCATCGACCAAGATTATTCGGCTATATAATCTGTCACTTCCAAGCCAAAGCCTGACAATGAATGGTAACGTTTTGGAGAACTCAATAGGCGCATACTTGTGACACCTAAACTCGCCAAAATTTGCGATCCTACACCGACTCTGCGTGACGTTCCTTGCCACATAGCTGGCGCGGGCGATTGGCCGTTATCTTCGGCTTCAAATGCTTTCACTTTAGCCAACACATCACTGGTATGTTCGTCATTGCCAAGTAACACTAAAACACCACCTTCGGAGGCAATGAGAGCCATGGCTTTTTCTAATGGCCAACTGCGTTTCTGATCACGTTCAGAATGCAATAAGTCATTAAAAGTATTTTGTAAATGAACCCGAACTAAACAGTTTGGTTTAACTTCACCGTTGACCAATGCATAATGAAGTTGATTATCAATAGTATCTCTAAACGTCACCATAGTGAACTCACCAAACCGTGTTGGTAATTTACATTGAGCTTCACGTACAACGGTCGTTTCATTCGTATTTCGGTATTCAATTAGGTCAGCAATCGTCCCCATCTTGATACCATGTTTTTCACTGAAAATCTCTAGATCAGGACGACGTGCCATGGTGCCATCGTCATTAAGAATTTCGACAATCGCAGCTGAAGGTTCGCAGCCTGCTAACCGAGCCAAATCACAACCCGCTTCAGTATGACCTGCACGCGTTAACACCCCACCTTCTTGTGCCATTAATGGAAAAATGTGACCAGGTTGTACTAAATCAGCCGCTTTAGCATTTTTTGCCACAGCGGCTTGAACGGTTACGGCGCGGTCATGAGCTGAAATCCCCGTTGTAACGCCTGTTGCTGCCTCTATAGAAACGGTAAAATTAGTTGAAAACTGCGCATTATTGTTCGTCACCATTAACGGCAAGTTGAGTTGCTCACAACGCTCTTTAGTTAGCGTTTGACAGATCAATCCACGTCCGTAAGTTGCCATAAAGTTGATTGCTTCAGGCGTCACTTTATCAGCGGCCATGATCAAATCACCTTCGTTTTCTCTGTCTTCATCATCCATCAAGATAACCATTTTACCTTGACGAATATCTTCAATGATTTCTTCTATGCTATGTAGCGCCATTGTCAGACCTTTATTAATGTAGTTATTGATTTAATCCTGAGGCATTAAATCTTCTTGTATTGTGATGTTTTGTTTTCATTTGGGTACAAGTGTTATTGATTATGGTCGTTAACGCAAAAAACCTGACTTAGCGAGCAGTTCCATCGTCACACCTGACGATGACTGTGCTTGGTTAACTTCTGGTTGCATCAAGCGTTCCAAATAACGCGCAATTAAATCCACCTCGATATTAACGCTGTCACCCACCTTTAAATCCACCAGCGTGGTTTCTCCAGCAGTATGAGGCACAATCGTTAACCTAAAACGAGTTCCATCAACTTCATTTACGGTTAAACTCACACCATCAATGGTGATTGACCCTTTATGCGCAATGTAGCGACTCAATTGAACCGGTGCAGACAGCCAAAATTCAAGCGCTTTGCCTCTGTAGTCACATTGCTCAACTTTAGCGATACCATCAACATGGCCACTGACCATGTGTCCACCCAACCTTGTTGTCGACGTAACGGCTTTTTCAAGATTAACCCGCTGACCAACTTGATAACGACTAAAACCTGTGAGCTCGACAGTTTCTGCTGATATATCTGCAACATAGCCATCACCAAGGCACTCAACTACGGTCAAGCACACTCCGTTTGTAGCAATACTGTCCCCTAGCTTTACATCGGTTAAATCTAATTTACCACTGGCAACGGTCAAGCGAATATCGTTACCTTTGCGATCAATTTTACGTAACGTACCAAGGGCTTCAATTATCCCAGTAAACATAATGACTCACTTTTGGTTTATTTACTTTGCTCTTGCTCAGGTTTTGGCCCTGCAACTCGCACTTTAATAGGGTTGATTGTATCTGAGAATATAACGCTTATCTTGTCCGACGTTACGCTCATCAATTAATTGCAGCACTGGTGTTTGCTCCATCGCGTTGTAATCAGGCAGTTGCAACATATTTCTACCATGGCTACCCAGTAGTTTAGGCGCCTGGTAGAGCACAATTTCATCGGCCAAATTTTGCGCGACAAAAGCCCCTGCTAAGGTGGCCCCCGCTTCAACTAAAACAGTATTCGCCTGTTGGCCCAAATACGTTAGCAAAGCTACCAATGGGATTCTACCTGACGAGTCACACTCTAACTGTAAAAAAGACACATGTTCAGGAAAAGTCGCTTTAACACCGTCTGAATAATCACAACCAGAAACTAATAAAATAGGACTTTGAATTGAAAAAAATTGTTGTGTTGCCGTTAATCTAGCGCGACTGTCTAGTACCACTCTTAAAGGCTGGAATAGTTCATCTTTTGTATGCCTAGTAGTCAGTTCGCCTAATGTTTCATAGCGAACATTAAGGCTAGGATCATCAATAAGAATGGTTTCAACACCGGTAATTAATGCACAATTCCTAGCACGGTATTTTTGCACATCGGCTCGGGCAGCGCTGCCGGTAATCCACTTTGACACGCCATTGGACAACGCCGTTTTACCATCTAAACTGGCTGCAATCTTTACCGTCACCCAGGGCAACCCTGTTTTCATGCGCTTCATAAAGCCAAGGTTAAGAGCGTAAGCTTGTTCGGTCAGCAGACCCACATCGACTTGAATACCCGCATCTCGCAACATGGCAATTCCACGTCCAGACACCTCAGGGTTGGCATCGGTTACAGCAACAATAACTCTAGCAACCTTGGCGTTAATTAAGCCTAAAGCACAAGGAGGTGTTCGGCCATAATGACTGCAAGGCTCTAACGTGACATAAGCCGTTGCGCCTTCTGTCGACAAGCCTTTATCTTTTGCCATCTTCAGTGCATTGACTTCGGCATGGCCTTGACCAGCGCGTTGATGAAAACCTTCACCAACAACCTGTTTTCCTGCAACAATCACGCAGCCTACACAAGGGTTAGGCCGAGTAGTATAACGTCCTCGCTCTGCCAGCATAATCGCACGGCTCATCATTTCAATATCGAAATTAGACCAGTTAGACATAAAAGAAACCTTTTTTCGACACCATATTATCTTCGTGCACCATACATAACCTACGCTCGAACAACACGGTCTTAATCAGTAATTACTTTTGCAGTTTCGCGATAGCTTCGCCAAATTGAGACACGTCTTCAAAGGCTCTATAAACGGACGCAAAACGAATGTAGGCAACCTTATCTAGGCTCATTAACTGCTCCATCATTAGATTACCAATCATTTCTGAATCCACTTCTCGCTCACCTGTTGCACGAAGTGTTGATTTGATTTTAGTCAGCGCCTGTTCAATCTCATCAATCGACACAGGACGCTTTTCTACTGCCCGCAACATGCCGCCACGCAGTTTATCTTCATCAAAGGGTTGCCTAGTGCCGTCACGTTTTATCACTCTAGGCATGACTAATTCTGCACCTTCAAACGTGGTAAAACGTTCATGGCATTCGGTACATTCCCGGCGGCGACGAACTTGGTGACCATCCGCCACTAATCGAGAATCTATTACTTTGGTATCGGTCGCGCTACAAAAAGGGCAATGCATTGAACCTCCTGCAGAAAACAAAATGGCCGCTAACAATTAGCGGCCATTAAAGTTTATCCTATTTGCGGCACAAGGTTAACCTAAACCTGAGTGCCATACACATTAGCGATTAACCGTATACAGGGAACTTAGCACATAAAGCCAATACCTGCGCTTTTACGCGCTCAGTAATAGCAGTATTAGATGCATCGTCTAAAATATCGCAAATCCAACCTGTTAGCTCTTTCGCTTCTGCTTCTTTAAAGCCTCGACGAGTAATAGCTGGTGAACCGATACGAATACCTGAAGTTACAAACGGTGAACGAGGATCATTTGGAACTGAGTTTTTATTCACCGTAATATTAGCACTGCCTAATGCTGCGTCAGCTTCTTTACCGGTTAAATCACGGCCAATGAGATCAACCAACATTAAATGGTTTTCAGTACCGCCAGAGACAATTTTATAACCGCGGGCTAAAAAGACTTCAACCATGGCTTTAGCATTTTTAACCACTTGCTGTTGATACACTTTAAACTCTGGCTCTAATGCTTCTTTAAATGCAACGGCTTTACCCGCGATAACGTGCATTAAAGGACCACCTTGACCACCAGGGAATACTGCAGAATTTAGCTTTTTATATAAGTCTTCATCGTTAGCTGCAGAAATAATAATACCGCCGCGTGGGCCTGCTAATGTTTTATGTGTGGTTGATGTAACTACGTGTGCATGTGGTACAGGCGTTGGGTATACACCAGCAGCGATTAAACCTGCAACGTGGGCCATATCAACAAATAAGTATGCACCGATTTTATCAGCAATTTGGCGCATTTTAGCCCAGTCAACGATACCAGAAAAAGCAGAAAACCCACCGATGATCATCTTAGGCTTATGTTCAACAGCTAAGCGTTCCATTTCGTCGTAGTCAATTTTACCAGACTCGTCGATACCGTAAGGGATAATGTTATAAAGCTTGCCAGAGAAGTTAACTGGAGAACCATGAGTTAAGTGGCCACCGTGAGCGAGGTTCATACCTAACACCGTGTCGCCTGGTTGCAATAACGCCATGAACACAGCGCTGTTTGCTTGTGAACCAGAGTGTGGTTGCACGTTAGCATAAGTAGCACCAAATAATTCTTTTGCACGTTCAATCGCTAAGGTTTCAACCACATCAACGTATTCACACCCACCATAGTAACGCTTACCAGGATAACCTTCAGCATACTTGTTGGTTAACTGCGAACCTTGCGCTTCCATCACACGTGGACTGGTATAGTTTTCAGACGCGATCAATTCAATATGTTCTTCTTGACGACAAGTTTCATCTTCAATGGCTTTAAATAAATCTGGATCATAATCCGCAATATTCATCGCTTTCTTCAACATGGTAGCTCCAACATCATTGTCTATATAGTAGGGTTGCGCGGTATTCTACTCTGCAACGATACTGATTTACAGTAGAAACAACATGAAATTCACTGTGTTCTGAATACAAAACGATTCATGTTTATCACTAAAACAGGACAAATCAATGAGCATTTTTAATCGAAAAGGTGCACTACACTCAATCACACAATTGCCTGTTGAGTTAAACCAATAATACAGTAGAATTATCACCATCTTTGTTGACAATTAGACAGTATCATTATGGCTCAATTTGTATACAGCATGCTTCGTGTGGGTAAAATTGTCCCGCCTAAAAAGCAAATTTTAAAAGACATTTCACTTAGTTTCTTTCCTGGTGCCAAAATTGGCGTGCTTGGTTTAAACGGCTCTGGTAAATCAACATTACTGCGCATTATGGCGGGAATTGATACCGAAATAGAAGGTGAAGCTCGACCAATGCCTGGGCTTAAGATTGGTTACTTACCGCAAGAACCACGCTTAAACGAACAACAAACTGTTCGCGAGGCTGTTGAAGAAGCATTAAGTGAAGCTAAAAATGCATTAATACGTTTAGATGAAGTTTATGCTGCTTATGCTGAACCCGATGCAGATTTCGACGCACTTGCAAAAGAGCAAGGTGAATTAGAAGCCATCATCCAATCACAAGATGCACATAATCTTGACCATATCCTTGAACGAGCAGCAAACGCCTTACGCCTTCCTGATTGGGATGAAAAAGTTGCCGTACTCTCAGGTGGTGAACGTCGCCGAGTCGCGATTTGTCGTTTATTGCTTGAAAAACCAGAAATGTTATTACTTGACGAACCAACCAACCATTTGGATGCTGAATCAGTAGCATGGTTAGAGCATTTCTTACAAGAATATAACGGCACCGTTGTGGCCATTACCCATGACCGTTACTTCTTAGATAATGCAGCGGGTTGGATTTTAGAACTCGACCGCGGCGAAGGAATACCTTGGGAAGGAAACTATTCCTCATGGCTTGAGCAAAAAGATGCCCGCTTGCAACAAGAATCATCAACTGAAAGTGCTCGTCAAAAAACCATTGCTAAAGAATTAGAATGGGTGCGCCAAGGGGCAAAAGGACGTCAGTCTAAAGGCAAAGCCCGTATGGCACGCTTTGAAGAACTCAACACCAATGATTACCAGAAGCGTAACGAAACTAATGAGCTATTTATTCCACCAGGGCCACGCTTAGGCGATAAGGTTATTGAAGTAACCAATCTAACTAAATCTTATGGCGACCGAGTGTTAATTGATGATCTCAGCTTTACCGTGCCTAAAGGCGCTATCGTCGGCATTATTGGTGCTAACGGCGCGGGGAAATCAACCCTATTTAAAATGATATCTGGTACAGAGCAACCAGACAGCGGCAGTATTTCTGTTGGCGACTCAGTTCAAATTGCTTCTGTTGAGCAGTTCCGTGATTCAATGAATGACAAAAATACAGTGTGGCAAGAGATTTCTGGCGGCCTCGACATCATGCGTATTAACAACACAGAAATACCAAGTCGTGCTTATGTAGGACGTTTTAATTTCCGTGGTGGCGATCAGCAAAAAATCATTGGCACCCTATCGGGTGGTGAGCGCAACCGAGTCCACTTAGCCAAATTGTTACAAGCAGGTGGCAACGTATTATTACTCGACGAGCCAACCAACGATCTTGATGTAGAAACACTGCGAGCACTAGAAGAAGCATTATTAGAGTTCCCAGGTTGTGCAATGGTTATTTCCCATGACCGTTGGTTTTTAGACCGTATTGCGACCCATATTCTTGATTACCGAGATGAAGGTAAAGTTAACTTTTATGAAGGAAACTATACTGAATATTCAAACTGGCTAAAAGAGACGTTAGGAACCGATGTAGTGGAACCTCATCGATTAAAATATAAGCGTTTGAATAAGTAACTCACCTAACAATGGTTAATGAATAAAGCAGAGTTAACATATTCTGCTTTATTTTATTTAACAGTATTTTAGAGGACATCCTCACGATAACAGCCGCGTGCCCCTCATTTATGTCAAAATTTTGTCAAGTTAATGTGAGCAATGCACCACAATCTGTTTGTAAAGCCAAAATAACTTCAGTATTATAAATTATTAATGGATTATTTTACTCTTTGCTGATTATTCTCAGCGCATTCAGAGTGTCGATGGTTCCAGCTTGTAGAGAAATTTAATGGAGAAATCAGTGAGATACGTTTCAATTAGCCTTGCTTTATTGTACTTATACGCAAGCAACTCATTTGCGGCACTCGAAGTCATTACCACGTCAGAAAAGCAGACTCTCAAACAAATTGAAAATCAATACGATATCGATACCCTGCTGATCACTGTTAATGACAAATTCTCACAGCTTAATAAAAAAGCTTATGACGTAGAAGGTCTAAAAAAATCAATTATTACAGAAAAGCAACATTATGATGAGCTCATTGCCGATTTACCTAATGTAATTAGAGCAAAAACGGCGCTTACTGAAACCTATAGAAAAATTGAAGCGTCTATTTATTCCGTCGATGAATTGACTCAAAAAGTAGAGCAAGACAGCAAACGTCTTGAAGCTGAAAAAATTGAAATATTAGCTGAATATGAGACAATAAATAAAAAGCGTACAGACAAAAGTCAGCAATTATTTAAACTCAAAACAGATATTACAGATCGCTTAATTACTGATTTATCAAAATCCAGCAGTACACTGCCAGTCAATATTAATGGTTCGACTGAGTGTTCAAAATATCAATCAATTGCGGATTGTTTAAAAGAATCCAAAAGTAGCATTTTATCAAGTACCCGTAATGAATCTCCCTTTTTAAATGACAAAAGCGTTTTGTTGTCATATGAGGTGATTGACGCCAACATGAACATGAAAGGCGATTTACGCTACAAAGTAGCGATGCAGTTCAAACCTTCTTATAACAATAAAATTGATTCAATGTTAAATGAAGAATTAGGCCTAAAATCAGCAATGGTGACATTAATTAGTAACGTGCCTGCAGATTGGTATGTTAATGGTACTAAAATCGGCACAGGGAAAAAATTGTTCCATGAAATGCCATTAGGTAAACATGGAATATTAGCGTCATATCAAAATCAAGATAAATCCAGCGTAGAAAACATAGAAGGTAACGGTGTATTTAATTATAAATTCGCTAATGTTGGTTCGCCGGATAAAACGAGCAATAAATCAAAGGTAGTGTCGGTGGAAGTACCAAAAGGCATTCTCAAGCCAACAGCGAAACAAACACAACCAACCCCCCAAAAACCTAAAGCGAAATATACTCTATTTTCTGATCAAACGAGTGTTAAGTTAAGTGATGAAAATGCAGAAAAGAAATCATCTGATAAAGGTTATGAATACTTTATGGGCGTTGCACCTGCGACTAAAAAACAAAATATTGAGTTTACTAACGAACCCATCGAAAAATAATAATTTAGGCCGCTTTTTGATATAAAGCCGTTAATTAATCATCACCAAGCCATATCATTCGATATGGCTTTTTTGTTGCCTTTATTTATCGAATAACGTTATACCAATCCACATTAGAATTTATACCAATCCCATTAAATATCTGGTCAGTTCAGAGTCTCTCAGGTTTTTCAATTCAAGGCGCATTGATGTAGAAATGGTTGTTCCCTTTTAAATCGATGTAACACAGAAGTGGAATACCTGAGAGACCTCATTCTGGCGGGTTGCAAAGTCCTTTATGCTTCGTTAGATGCTTTTAAAATACGACTGCATGGTCTATTTTTTTCCATAAAAAATAAGACATTCCCACCATCCATGGCGGTCAGATACTGGAGGTAGAGTAACGCAGGAGCTTGTTACCGAGGATCACTATTCGCTTCAATCA
>NZ_JBSQBN010000012.1:0-57569 GCF_053850585.1 Shewanella sp. A22 | reverse complement strand
TTAATGCTTTTAGCTGCTTCTTTAGCAAAAGCTTCAATATCTTTTTTGTTCATGAGTATCTGCCTATCCTTAACTCTCAATAGAGTACGTTTTGATAAGCAGTTACACAAAATTAGTTACAGTCTCATAAAATGCCGCATTCAATATGCGGCATTTTTATGTATGTCATTCGTTTACTAGGTCATGGTAGCTGCAGGCCATCATTACTACGCTCGACTTCCAATATCAACGCAGCTAAATACCCTCTGAAGGCACAAATTATATCGATTTAGATTGCTTTTCTAAAAGCTCAATAAAAGCCGCTTGCGGCATAGGTTTGTGAAAATAATACCCCTGAACAGCTTCTATACCTTGTTGTTTTATAAAATTGAGTTCTTCTTCTGTCTCAATTCCTTCTGCAACAATAATTAAATCTAATGCTCGACTCATGCTCACAATCGCCTCGATAAGTACTTCATGTCGTGAGCCGGATGAAATTTTTTGAATAAATGATTTATCAATTTTAATTTGATCTACAGGAAAGTTAACCAAGTATGATAATGACGAATACCCTGTTCCAAAATCATCGACTGAAATTTGCATGCCTCGATGTCTTAACTCTTTTAGCAATTGACTAATGGTTTCTTGTTGTTTCATCATCAAGGATTCAGTAATTTCTAGAGTAATTAAGGAATACGGAAACTCAACCATCCCTAACTCTTCTTGTTTGTCATCGAAAAAAGTTAAAAAGCGTTGTTGTAACTCTGTCGTCCAAAATTCGATTGTCGACACATTTATCGAAAATGGAATCGCTAAGTGACGTTGTTGCAAGGTTAAAATCGTATCTATCGCTTGAGCTCTAACCCATTCGCCAATTTGTACAATTAACCCCGACTCTTCTGCAATAGGAATAAATTCATCAGGTGAAATGAACTGTCCATTATGTGACCATCGCAATAGCACTTCTGCTTTGATGATTTGACCTGTAAACGGATTAACAATTGGTTGATAAAATAACGTAAATTCATTTAGGCTCAAGGCTGTTTTGAGATACAGATTAAGCTCGGCATGTCGTTCAGCATCTTTTTGAATTTGCTGATTAAAAAACTGCAAACAATTATGACCATGAGATTTTGCATTGTACATTGCTTGGGTTGCGCAATTTAATATTTGTTCTACATTATCTGCATCATGAGGATAACGAGCTAGACCCGTACTCATTGAGAGCATAATATCCTGACCATCCACAATAAAAAGCTTCTTGAGTTCGTTGGTTAATTTATCAACAATACTGATCAATGCTTCAGTACACATTTTACCTGGCAAAACTAAAGCAAATTCATCTGCAGCAATTCGTGTAAGTAACACATTTTCAGGGATAGCACTCAATAAACGTTGGGCGACAAATTTTAACACTAAATCACCGTTATCATGGCCTAAGGTATCGTTTATTTGTTTAAAATGATCAATGTCCATCAACATTAAGCTAAATTCTTGCTTACTATCCAGTGCATTCTCATTTGATGTAATAATTGTTTGAATACTGTTAAATAAATACTTTCGATTGGCCAACCCAGTAAGCTGATCGTAATTATTTTGAAAATCAATCATTTTTTCAGCATTTTTACGTGCAGAAATATCTGTAATTAACCAAGCAAAACAATTTTGTTGAGTAAAGCTATCCCTAATCACCGTCACCGTGAGCGAAATATCGATAATATCGTTATCTGTTCTAAGCCCTTTCATTTCCCCTTGCCAGGCATGCCCACGCGATAAATGTTCAAATAAATCGGCAACCATATCTTGTGGGGAATGGCTTAAAAATCGCTGTACGTCAAATAACTTAAGGTTTGCATAATACGTGGAGGTTAATGATTTAAAAATAGGATTGGCTGATAGAACCGAGTTATCTTCACTCGTGATCACCAGCGCTATGGGTAAGCTATTAAAAATTTTGCTACTTAAACGTTGAATATGCATGCCGCGACTGCGTTCAATAGCCAGACTTGCCAAACGAGCGGCTTCTTGTATCAGGTATAAATCTTGTTCTGACGGTAACTTAACCGTGTCATAGTACATGGCAAATGTACCTAACACTTTTTGATTACTGTCTTTTATCGGTTCCGACCAACACGCTTTAAGTCCAGCCTTTAGTGGTAGTGCTTTATATTTTTGCCAATTGGGATGATGTTCAATATCTTCAACAATGACTCTTTGACCTGTGTATGCTGAAGCACCACACGACCCAACCTCTTGACCAATTTCGATGCCATTAATCTCATTGTTAAATTGTTCAGGAAGATTAGGCGCAGCACCAGACAATAACCGTTTACCATCCTCACTCAACAACAGAACTGATGCACGAGTTCCAATTTTTTGAGCCTCAATGAGTAAAACAAGTGCATTAAGCATTTCACCTAATGGAAGGCCTTTTAATACCATATCCAATATTGTGCTGTAACGCTCAATACTCATTTCACGAAAATCATGCTGTTCACAATCTTCTATAAATGCATTGGTATGTGGTCCTATATCCATAATACTCCATTTACCACAAGTGCTTAAAAATACACTTTCTAATATAGAATAAGATTATGCATTTGTGAGAACTTTATCAATGTCTTAACGTTAATTTATTCAATAAGCTAATTTCCATGTATGATTAATTGCCCTCAAAAAAAAACAGCGCAAAATATTTGCACTGTTTTTCGCTAAAGAACGAGCAACAACCTGAAGATTAAAAAACCAGAATAATTGAATAACTATTCGCCAATACGTTCCATCTTCGCTAAGTAAAAGCCATCAAAGCCACGTTCTGATACTAGAATATTTTCATCTTCGATAAGGGTAAACTGAGGATTATCAGCAAGAAATGCATCAACTTGATCACGATTCTCTTCAGGCATAATAGAGCATGTTGCATAGATTAACATGCCACCCACTTTCACCATGCGACTATAACTCTGCAAAATGCGCTTTTGCAGCTCAACTAATACAGGTAATCGTTCAGGTGTATCGCGCCATTTAGAATCAGGATTACGCTTTAATACACCAAGCCCTGAACAAGGAACATCAAGCAATACTCGATCTGCTGACAGTTTGAGACGTTTTATGGTTTTAGAACTAGCAATAATACGCGTTTCCACGTTATGGGCGCCTGCACGTTTTGCGCGGCTTTTGAGATTGTCGAGTTTCCATTGCTCAACATCCATCGCCAATAAACGACCTTTGCCTTGCATTTGCGCGGCGATATGTAATGTTTTACCACCCGCTCCTGCACAAGCATCTACAACACGCATTCCCGGTTTTGCATTAACGGCATTAGCAACTAACTGTGATCCCGCATCTTGTTGCTCAAACCAACCGTCTTTAAATGCATCTGTTCTAAACAAAGCTGAATCTGATATCACTTCAACTGCAGACGCAACATCGGCTAACGCCACCGCCGTGACCCCTTCTTTTTGCAAACGCGTAATGAGTTTATCACGATCACATTTTAGTTCATTCACACGTAAATATCGCTTGGGTTGCTCGGCCAGTGCTGCGCGTTCAGCAGGCCACTTATCACCAAGTTGAACCTGTCCAAGTTCATCGAGCCATTGTGGACAGCCATCCCATAGCACAGGGTCGGTCTTTGCCAGCTCAAGCTTAGCGTCAAAAGCAGCTTGCTCAACCTGCAATGAATACTGCATTTTAGGCAGATCTAGCTTGTGAAAAATATGCCAGCCATTTAATAACTTTGATCCGAAACGATCAAACTCTTCAGGCGTAATATCAACAAGAAAACAGTATAAATTTAAACGACGTAAAATATCGCCAGCGACTTGTGTGATCCGTGCTTGCTCTGATGGATTAAGCGATAAACCAGAAAAATGCTCTGAATAGGCTCTATCTAATGGTTTTCCTCGGGTTAGCACCATGGTTAGCACATTTAATACTAACTCTGATGAACTGCCTGACAACGGATAAGTCAACATGGGCTCTCTCATAATATAACGGTCAATTAAAAACGTGCTGATCATAGGGATTAAAGCCTGTGATAGCAAGGCAAGATCAACGTTTAACACTTAAACCAATGTCATAAAATAAACAAAGTTCATTTCTCTGTTTCCCGTTAGCCACATGATGACAATGATTCTATTGAGCAATAAAGCAATGAATACGCTCACGCTTATCGTTAACGTTTAAATAACTACGTGACAAAGCAGAAAAAGCGGCCCGAAAGCCGCAAATTATATAACGCGTAATACTGTCGACAACAGATTACATTTTTGAACCTTTTGCACCATAGAACAGAATAAATGCATAACACACGACAGGTAAAATAAACGCCAGTTGCAACCCCATATTATCCGCCATTACACCTTGTAATAATGGCACAATAGCGCCGCCAACAATGGCTAAACATAAAATGCCGCTGCCCTGGGAAGTATGCGGGCCAAGGTCTCTTAATGCTAAACTAAATATGGTTGGGAACATAATAGAGTTGAATAACCCTACAGACAAAATTGACCACATGGCAACAGCACCAGTACTGTTCATCGCCACCAAAACCAATAGTGCTGCAACAAATGCATTGAATGCTAACATGGTTCCAGCAGGAATTTTTTGCATAATGACAGATCCAACAAAACGCCCTATCATCGCCCCGCCCCAATAATAGGTAATGTATTTAGCCGCATCAGCTTCTTGTAAGCCAGCGATTTGCTCTTCGCCTAAAAAGTTGACCAAAAAGCTACCAATAGACACTTCTGCGCCAACGTACACAAAAATGCCAATTGCACCTAACACCAAATGAATACTTTGTAAGGCACTGGTTTTACCATTATGGGTAACAACTTTTGAGCCTGAAGTATCACTGTGTTCTGTAATCGTCGGTAAGTTAAGTTTAGAAAAGATCAAGGCCAGTAAACCTAACATTCCTGCCAGAATAAGATAAGGAAGCTTAACCACTTCGGCTTCGGCTTGTGCATGACTTAAATTTTCAACGGCACCAGAGGCTACCGACAAAATCAACACTGCGCCAAAGTAAGGCGCAACCGTTGTGCCTAATGCGTTGAACGCTTGAGTTAAGTTTAAACGACTTGATGCGGTTTCAACGCTCCCCAATGCATTAACGTAGGGGTTCGCCGCCACTTGCAAAATGGTGATCCCAGATGCCAACACAAATAGCGCCCCTAAAAAGAGTCCATAAGTGGCAAACGCAGCAGCAGGATAAAACAATAGACAACCAATACAAGCAATAAGAAGCCCTGTTACGATGCCTTTTTGATATCCCAATTTTTTAACTAATTTCCCCGCAGGCAACGAGACTAAAAAATATGCGCCAAAGAAGCAAAATTGTATCAGCATGGCTTCGGTGTAATTAAGCGAGAACACAGCTTTTAAATGCGGAATAAGAATATCGTTTAAACATGTAATAAATCCCCACATAAAAAATAGTGAAGTCAATGACACAAGTGCAAAACGATAGCTACCGCTACCTCCTGTCACTGTTGTTTGCTCAGTACTTTGTATTGTTGAAGCCATAGTGTGGTCTCTTCTGGTTAATTATTGTTATACAAGCGTTGTAGATTAATAAATTAAAAAAACTGAAATACATTCATATTTCGGTTCTGTATATTACGACTAACCAAGTTCGGCATAAAAACAGGCAAAACCAGGCAAAACAAGGGTCTCTGGGTGCAGCTTATCTTGGCAACCACTCAGTAAGCCATGACCACTTAATATTGAAGATAAAGACAAGTGCCCTAAACTAAAGGTTTGCTGTTTATCTGATAAGTTAAACAACACAAGTATTCGTTGTTGGCCTTGACCGCGAATGAACGCTAATACATCAACATGACTGTCAATGAACTCGATAGCACCTTCAATCAAGATATTTTGTCGTTTGCGCCACTGTAAAAATTGGCGGTAGCTGTTTAATATTGAGCCTTGATCAACTTCTTGTATGTCAACAGCACGATTAATGTGTGAGGGATCTATCGGTAGCCATGGTGTGACTTCGGTAAACCCAGCATTAGGTGCTTCACTTAACCAAGGCATTGGTGTTCTACAACCATCACGGCCTTTAAACATTGGCCAAAACGCAATGCCGAACGGGTCTTGCAATTGATTAAACTCAATCGCGGCTTCAGTTAAACCTAATTCTTCACCTTGATAACTGCACACACTGCCACGTAGTGAAAATAACAGTGCATTGAGCATTTTTACCATTGTAGGATTAACACAATCTTTACCCCAACGAGACGCAACACGCTGCACATCATGATTACCAATTGCCCAACATGGCCAACCATCACCAATACTGGCTTCAAGTTCTTCAACTGTTTGACGAATATAAGCGGCACTAAAATCATCGGTTAATAGTTCAAAACTGTACGCCATATGCAGACGATCATCGCCCTGAGTATATTCTGCCATGGTGGCTAATGAATCTTCTGATGACACTTCACCTAAGGTGACAGCACCTGGATAACAATTAACTAATGTGCGCAGTTGTTCAATAAATGCAACCGTTTGCGGCCGGGTATTATTGTAATAATGATATTGATAGGCATAAGGATTATCTTCGCTAAAGCCGCGGCCTTGACGCTTATCTTTGGGTTTAGCGGGGTTGTCTCGCAATTGTTCATCGTGATAACAAAATGTAATCGCATCAAGGCGGAAACCATCTACCCCTTTTTTTAGCCAAAATTCAACATTGTTTAATACGGCTTGTCGAACATGCAAGTTATGAAAATTAAGGTCGGGCTGGCTTTTTAAAAAATTATGTAAATAGTATTGCTGACGACGAGGTTCCCACTCCCAAGCGCACCCACCAAAAATGGCCAACCAATTGTTTGGAGCACTGCCATCATCTTTCGGATCAGCCCACACGTACCAGTCGGCTTTGTCGTTATCGCGACTTTGACGACTTTGTTCAAACCACGCATGTTGATCAGAAGTGTGGCTCAGCACTTGGTCAATCACCACTTTAATGTTTAATTGATGCGCTTTTTCAATAAGCTGCTCAAAGTCAGCCATGGTGCCAAATAAGGGATCAATCTCCAGATAGTCACTAATATCGTAACCAAAATCTTTCATCGGAGATTTGAAAAAAGGCGAAATCCAAATTGCATCAACATTCAAGCTGGCAATATAGTCAAGCTTTGCAATAATCCCTTGCAAATCACCCACACCGTCGCCATTAGAATCCATTAAACTGCGAGGATAGACTTGATAAATCACTCCTCCGCGCCACCAGGCTACCTGACCCATTGTTTCCCCTTAGAATTAAGTTAACTCTACAATCATCCTATTGAGTTATCTTGATGTTGCAGCTGAGTAACAGCTCGCTGTATTTTTGTAATACCCCGAGGATACGTGAATAAGGAAATCAGGTTCAATACACCTGCATACGTATGCAAAGAAATACTTGCATTATCGTTAGCGATATAAATAACATAAATCAAATAAATACAAGGTTTTATATATTAAATGCAACATCGTCGAGTTGTTTCAAAAATGTAAACGCAGAGTGTAAATCCACCTCCATAAACGTTGAATACGTATGCATGATATTGTCGCCAAAACTGAACTGCGAGTAGTATCGTCACTGTTGCGCAACAATTTGGTCATAACTTCAGCTCTTATGCAGTCACTTATATTAAGTTAATTAAGTATGCTGAGGAAAAATCACAATAAAGACTGTAACCAAAATTCAAAAGGACACTAACACTCTGCCCTAACACAAAGGGGTTAAGTGTCCACAAAAGGGGAAAGATGAATGTTGCTATTTAAACCGAGCCTACTTACGCTGGCATTAGTTGCTGCAGGAGCAAGTATAAATGCTTATGCTGCTGATGACGCTACGACAACAGTGACTGCTGACGAAAATATTGAAGTGGTAAAAGTCACTGGTATACGTCGCAGTTTACAAGAATCACAATCATTAAAAATGTCTTCATCATCCATTGTTGAAGCCATTTCTGCTGAAGATATTGGTAAGTTACCAGATGTCAGTATTGCAGAATCACTTGCACGTTTACCTGGTGTTTCAGCTCAGCGTTTAGATGGACGCGCCAACGTTATCTCTATCCGTGGTTTAGGACCTGATTTCACGACAGCAACACTTAACGGTCGCGAACAAGCCTCAGTGAATGACAATCGCGGTGTAGAATTTGACCAGTACCCTTCTGAATTATTAAATCGTGTGGTGGTGTACAAAACACCAGATGCATCTGTTATGGCGCAGGCCATTGGCGGCACAGTAGATATGCAAACCATTAGCCCACTAACTCATGGTGAACAAACGTTTGCCATGTCACTGCGTGGTGAAATGAATGATTTAGGTTCACTTAATAGCGGCTCAAGCGACACGGGTTATCGTGGCAGTATTTCATATATAGACCAATTTGCCGACGACACTATTGGCATTGCGTTAGGTTATGCCCGCATGATGTCACCAAACCAAGAAGAACGCTGGCAAGCATGGGGATACCCAGAAAATGATGCTGGTGACAGTATATTAGGTGGTGCAAAACCATTTGTTCGTTCAAGCGAATTAGAACGGGATGGCGTGTTAGCTGTATTTGAATATGCACCTAACGACCAATTTACTTCGGTCGTTGATGTTTACTATACCAAATTTACCGACGATCAGCGTTTACGCGGCATTGAAATTCCTGGGGCTTGGGGGACTAATGATGGCTTAACGTCAACAACAGCCGATAATGGTTTAGTCACCCAAGGAACCATTAACGGGGCTCAAGTCGTTATCCGTAATGATGTAAACAAACGTGATGCCGAATCACTGTCAATTGGTTGGAACAACAAGTTCACGATTAACGATAACTGGAGTGTTGAAGCTGATATCGCCTTGTCAAAAGCTGATCGTACCGATATTGGTATGGAAAGTTACAGTGGTACAGGGCGCGGCACAGGTGTTGGTGCCGTTGATGACTTAGGTTTTAACTACAATGGTAATGGTGGCTACAACTTTACCCACGACCTTGACTACTCTGATCCAAACTTAATTAAACTTACCGATCCACTTGGCTGGGCGAATCCGCTTGGTGATAATACCCAAGATGGTTTTATTAACAAACCCGAAATTGAAGACGAACTACAATCGTTCCGTTTAAGTGCCCAATACGTATTCGACCAAGGTGCAGTGCGCAGCGTTGAGTTTGGCGTAAACCGCACCAATCGTGATAAAAGCAAGCTGGACAAAGGTTATTACTTAACGTTAGCGGGTTATGATGGTTCTGATAACTACACAGAAACCATACCTGAAGCGTATTTATTATCACCTACCTCACTCGACTTCTTCGGCATGGGCGATGTGTTAAGTTACGATTCACTAGCGTTTTATAATGATGGCGGCTATACCGAAACTGATGCCGCTGATGTTGATATCTCCCGAGCGACAAACTCTTGGGCAGTCTCTGAAGAAGTATCAACCTTTTATGTTAAAGCAAATCTAGAGTCTGAGTTATTTGGTTTACCGTTAACGGGTAATATCGGTATTCAAGCAGTGCATACCGATCAAAGTTCTGATGGTACCGTGGCATCAGTTGAAAATGAAGTTGTAGTACTGACTCCTCGTACAGCTGGCGATTCATACGTTGAATGGTTACCAAGTATGAATTTAGGCTTTGAAATTGCCGATGGCCAAATGTTACGCTTTGCCGCAGCGCGCACATTAACACGTGCCCGTATGGACAAAATGAACGCTAACTTTAACTTTAGTTACAGCCAAAATCCAAATGACGGTGTTAACTGGTCAGGTGGCGCAGGTAATCCAGAACTACGTCCATGGTTAGCCCGCCAATATGACATAAGCTATGAAAATTATTTTAGCGACCAAGGTTATTTTTCATTAGCAGTTTTCTATAAAGACTTAGAAAACTATGTTTACAATCAAGATATTAATTTTGATTTCAGTAGCCTACTACCTGAAAGAAACTCTGGTGATAATCCAATAGGAAGTATCAGCACACCACAAAATGGTAATGGAGGTTACGTACAAGGGATTGAAGCCTCTTTATCTATCGATTTTGGTATTTTTGCTGATTCACTAAGTGGTTTTGGTACTATATTGAGTGGTTCTTACAACGACAGCGAAGTGAAAGAAACCGCCGACAGTGATCCAACGACCTTACCTGGTCTTTCTGAGAAAACCTTCAACGCAACCGTTTACTATGAAAACTCTGGTTTTGAAGCACGCATTAGCTCACGTTATCGCAGTGACTTCCTAGGTGAAGTCACAAAAATCAGTTTACAACGTGAAAACGTCAACATTAAGGCAGAAACGGTTGTCGATGCACAAATTGGTTATGACTTTACTGAAAGTGGTATCGATGCCCTATACGGTTTATCGGTACAATTCCAAGTGAACAACTTAACTAACGAACCGTTTACCTCTTACACAGGTGATGACCAAAGGTTAGTGCGTGATTACCAAAATTATGGCCGTAACTTTATGCTAGGTGCTAACTACAAGTTCTAATGGGCTTGTAAACTGAACTAAACCGATAAAAAGCCTCTGTAACCTCTTACAGAGGCTTTTTAATTATCAGCGACAAATGATACAGCTAAGGCGATAACAATGAAGCAAACTCACATTAGAAATATTGTCATTGTTGGTGGTGGGACCTCTGGCTGGATGACGGCTTCCATGTTGAGCAAATTATTTGCATCCCAGCTCAATATCACCCTTATAGAGTCCGCAGCGATAGGCACGATAGGCGTGGGAGAAGCAACCATTCCACCCTTACAGATATTTAACAGTATTTTGGGTATTCAAGAAAGCGAGTTTATTAAAGCAACTCAAGCAACCTTCAAATTAGGCATCGAATTTGAAAACTGGCATCAAAAAGGCGACACTTACATGCACGCCTTTGGTAATGTTGGTCGCGACTTAGGTTTTACCGCTTTTCATCACTATTGGTTAAGTTCCCTGTCCAACAATACAAACATTAACAACAAATACCCCACAAAAGATTTGTGGAAATATTCTCTTAATTATCAAGCAGCTAAAAACAATAAGTTCCAACCCATTCAGAATATTGCACAAACACAAATGAGTGGAATTACACATGCATATCATTTCGATGCCAGTCTTTATGCTGACTTATTGCAGCAATACAGCCTTCAGCGAGGTGTGACGTGTATTGAAGGCAAGATCAACGCAACCAAGCTAGATACAGAGGGGAATATAGCGAGCGTTTCAGTAGACAATGGTCAAACGGTATCAGGTGACTTATTTATTGATTGCTCAGGGTTTTCTTCACTATTAATCGGCCAAGTTTTAGGGGTTACCTTTGATAACTGGCAACATTGGCTACCTTGTGACAGCGCATACGCTGTGCCTAGTGAAAGGGCCTCGCAGCTAACACCTTACACCAAAGCCATCGCCCATGATGCAGGTTGGCAATGGCGAATACCGCTACAACATCGTACAGGTAATGGCATAGTCTATAGCAGCCAATTTATGAGCGACGAACAAGCAAAACAGCATTTATTAACCAACCTTGATGGAAAACCATTGGCCGAGCCGCGTAAAATAAACTTCACCACTGGCAGACGCGTCAAACAATGGCATAAAAACTGTGTTGCAATTGGGTTATCCAGTGGTTTTTTAGAACCCCTAGAATCCACCAGCCTGCATTTAGTGCAATCGACAATAATTCGCTTAACCAAATTATTTCCCCATCATGGTATCCAACCTCAACACGTAGAAGAGTTTAATCGCCAATCACAAACTGAGTTTGAACAAATCCGCGACTTTATTATTTTGCACTACCGCCTCAATGCAAAACAATCGGCCAACGGTGAACACGGTTTATGGCAACAATGTCGCGATATGGATATTCCCGAAAGCTTACAACAGAAAATCGATTTATTTGGCGCTACCGCAACAATATTTAGGCATAAAGATGAATTATTTACTGAAGTGTCATGGTTACAAGTCATGCTTGGGCAAGGCATCATTCCAACAGATTTTCATCCACTCACGCGATCGGTCAGCCCTGTCGATCTTACCGAGTATTTAGCCAATATCCGAAAAGTTATCTCCACGACGGTTAAACAAATGACGACACATGAAGACTACATTAAATCTCTTTAACCGATTGTTTAACATAAGTATCAATAAGCCAATAAAAAGAAACAATACAGGATTAATCATTATGCCCATACTCTATCCCGCTTCGAAAAAATCGCCCCCGCGCAGTATCAGTACACTAGCAGCAAGCTATTTATTGGGTTGTGTACTCAGTGGCATTACCATGTCAGCCAGTGCCACCCTTAACGTAGAACCAATGTCATGGTGGGCAGGTATGCAACAACCGAAGTTACAACTGTTGATTGCCGGCGATAACATTCGCGACACCCAAGTGAAATTAATCAAGGCTGACGGTGTCATGCTCAGCAACGTTGATAAGACGAACAGCAACGACCATTTATTTGTAAACCTTGATTTAAGTCTCGCTAAACCACAGCAGCTAACCTTGGGTTTATTTAAAGGCGATCAATTGGTTGAGCAATTTGATTATGCACTACAAGCCCGCCAAAAAGGCTCTCGTGATCGTCAAGGATTTAGCAATAAAGATGTGATTTATTTAATCACTCCAGACCGTTTTGCTAATGGCAATCCAGATAATGACAACCATCCCGATATGCTTGAACAAGCTAATCGTAGTTTTGATGGTGGCCGTCATGGTGGCGATATTATGGGGATCCGCAAAGCACTGCCCTACTTACATGACTTAGGCGTTACTCAGTTATGGATTAATCCTCTGCTTGAAAATAACCAACAAAAATATTCATATCATGGCTATTCCACCACCAATTTTTATAAAATTGATCCACGCTTTGGCAGTAATCAAGAATATCAAGCCTTAGTAAAAGAAGCGCGAACACTTGGTATTGGTATCATTCAAGATGTGGTTGTTAATCACATGGGATCAGGCCATCAATGGATAAACAATATGCCAAGCAGCACTTGGATAAATGACCAATCTCGTTGGCTAAAAAATCCAACCGATGTTAGTTACTCAAGCCACAGACGCACCACAGTACAAGACCCTTATGCCGTTAGCGAAGATATTAGCGACTTCAGTGATGGCTGGTTTGACGTCACCATGCCGGATCTCAATCAGCGCGATCCGCACATGGCCACTTACTTAATCCAAAATAGTATTTGGTGGATTGAATATGCAGGGTTAAGTGGCATAAGGGAAGATACTTACTCTTATGCAGACAAAACGTTTCTAACCACATGGTCAAAAGCCATTATGGATGAATACCCTCATTTTAATATTGTGGGTGAGGAATGGAGTGGTAATCCTGTAACAGTAAGTTATTGGCAAGCAGGTAAGATAAATGCAGATGGTTATCAATCATTTGCACCAAGCATGATGGATTTCCCAGTGTATGAAACACTTATATCAAGCTTAACCGACAAAGAAGGATGGGATTCAGGCTTTATTGAGCTTTATAAAATACTGGCAAATGATGTGGTGTATGCCAAGCCTAGCAAGCTAGTCTTATTTGAGGGCAATCACGATACCAATCGTATCTACAGCTTAATGAATAACGATATTGAACTGTATAAAATGGCCATGGCCTATGTGCTTACCAGTAACCGTATTCCACAAATATTTTACGGGTCAGAAATACTAATGCAAAGCCCAACAGGAGAGCGTAACGACGGTGCTGTACGCGCCGATTTCCCTGGAGGGTGGCCACAAGACAGCGTCAATGTCTTTAGTCATCAAGGCTTAAATGCAGAACAAAAACAAGCGTTGAATTTTATGCGAACGCTACTGAATTACCGTAAAACCTCGCAAGCGATACAGCAAGGAGATTTACATCATTTTGTACCTAAAGACGGCATTTACGTACAGAGTCGTCATTTCAATGATGAAACTTTATTAATTGTTTATAACAAAAATGAACAAGCCGTTGAACTTGATCTAAGCCGTTTTAGCGGAGTCTTTAATGGCAATACTCAAGGCATCGATATCATTAACAAGCAAACACAAGTACTAAATCAACCACTAAAACTGGCAAAAAAAGGCGTAACGATATTGGCGCTTAATCATTAATGCCAATAATACTGTGCGAGACAATCATATTGATTGACTCGCACAGTATGTTTAAGCCAAATCCATTGCCTTAAGGCTCAATAATTAGAAACATAACGAGAACCTATGCGATTACATTCACCTGCTTTTTTATTGCTTAACACCTACCCACTAATCTGTAGTATTGGTTTAAGCTTCTGTCTAACGATAAGTGGTTGCCATCAGAAGAATACACCAACAGTGTCAATCAAGCCCGTTATAGCTGAGTCAACTCAACCACAGCCAGATATCAACATTGATGAAAACAACAAAGCCATTAATACAATAACCAAACCTGTGGTTTATCAGGTATTCACTCGCCTGTATGGCAACACCAATACTAGCAACAAGCCATGGGGAACTATTGCAGATAACGGTGTGGGTAAATTCAGCGATTTTACTGATGTAGCATTACAAGATATTAAGTCACTTGGCACCACCCATGTTTGGTATACCGGCGTGCCACACCATGCATTAATTAATGACTATACGGCTTATGGTATTGGTAATGATGATCCTGATGTAGTAAAAGGTCGCGCGGGCTCACCATATGCGGTAAAAGACTATTATAACGTTAATCCAGATTTAGCTGATAATCCGGCTAATCGATTGGCTGAATTTGAAGCCTTAATCGACCGCACTCACGCCAATGGCATGCAAGTGATTATAGACATAGTGCCTAACCATGTCGCACGGAATTATCATTCTATTTCAGCACCTAAAGGCAAGTCAGACTTTGGCGTCAACGATGATAAGACTCAGGTCTATAGCAAGCACAACAATTTCTATTATGTGGTGGGTGAAGACTTTCAAGTCCCAGATGCGTCAAAGGGATATCAACCACTAGGTGGTGAAGCACATCCCCTCAATGACGGTCAATTTTATGAGTCACCAGCCAAGTGGACCGGCAATGGCTCGCGCGTAGCCAAACCTGACATCAATGATTGGTACGAAACGGTCAAAATAAACTACGGAGTCAAACCCGATGGTAGCTATGACTTCCCTACACTGCCTAATGATTATGCAAATAAAACCGCAGCCGAACATTTAGCCTTTTGGCAAGCACAAGCTGCCGATGATATTCCCGATTCATGGCGTAAGTTTGAGCACATTACCCAGTATTGGTTAGCTAAAGGTGTCGATGGATTTCGCTACGACATGGCCGAAATGGTACCTGTGGAATTCTGGAGCTATCTTAACAGCCACATTAAACACACTAACCCAGATGCGTTTATTTTAGCTGAAGTGTATAACCCCGATTTATATCGCGATTATATTCACTTAGGTAAAATGGATTACTTGTATGACAAAGTTGATTTATATGACACCTTAAAAGCTATTATTCAGGGTAAAGCCAGCGCGGCAGCCATTGCGACTGTACAAGCCAAAGTCAGTGACATCGACCAGCATATGCTGCACTTTTTAGAAAACCACGACGAACAACGTATTAACACCGCTGACTTTGCGGGTCATTCACACCATGCCCTACCAGCTATGGTGATATCTACCACCTTAAGCCGTTCGCCTACCTTATTATATTTCGGCCAAGACGTTGGCGAGCCAGGCGCTAAAAATGCAGGCTTTGGTCAACCCACTCGAACAAGTATTTTTGATTATGTTGGCGTACCCGCACATCAACGTTGGATGAATAACGGTAAGTTCGATGGCGGGCAATCAACCGCTGATGAGAAAGCCCTGCGCGCATATTATCAAACGCTATTAAATCTAAGCCACACAGCATCAGCTCTTAGCGGTAACTATATGGAATTAGATAGCTTTCAACGCAAAAAACAGGTTGTTGGATATGACAACAATGTATTCGCTTTCAGTCGTTTTAACACTGAGCAGCAATTGCTCATCGTCAGTAATTTCAGTCAAACCCAAAGCAAACTATTTACTTTTGAGTTACCAAAGACATTAATACAAACTTGGCATCTTATGGGAAATGCAAAACTGACAGATTTGCTAAAAAACGCTCAACTCAGTCAAGAGCTCATACTTAATCAAGATGGCAGTGCCAGTGTTGATATTAAATTAGCCCCTTTGCAATCTGTCATTCTTGAAGTAAAAAGATAATTAGATAAAGGCTTAGAGCGCCTTAAAGTAATTGATTTTTTTGAAGCGAGTGTAGCTTAGATTTTTAGGCATCAAACCACTCGCTTCGATTAAAGCGCTTTTTTAAGAGCAAAATATAACCAACAAAGACTATCAGATCCTAGTGATTACAGATTTTATCTTCAGCAGTGGTAATGCCGCCTTCACTCGGGATGAACTTACCTTTACCTTCTAAAAAATCAATCAGCATCTCTGCATCCATCGCATTTGCAGAACAGGTATGATAACGAGCTTCAGTACCAAATTTATTATGCATCATAGTTTTAAGATCTTGCTTTGTTAACGCAGAGCCGTGGGTTAACATCATCTCCATCACTTGATGGCCGTGCACTGATTCAGACATGGTATCTCCAATTAAGGTGTAAATTTTTTATACTTTATAATCCATTACCTTTTCATAAACACTGATCTCACCCACAAGCCCTAATAAATATTCTTTTTTTGAGGCCTCAGTCAACATTGATACAGCACATCTCCACCACATATGTGTTTGTGATAGTGCCTTAAATCAACTTAGCAAAGCTTTGTAGATAAATACTCAATAGATTAGCCATAAATAAAATAGAAGCATGTAATGACATCTACTTTATTAACCCTAACTTTAATGGTTTTAGGTTTTTGCTGCGCTTTCTTCCATTTCTGTAACCGCACAATGAATAGCTTCAAATATCAGTCTATCAGCCTCAACAGTGTCATTATCAGGAACATCCCAAGCCATGATTTCCCGATACTTTTCTACTACTTTACGTAAGTCTTCAGTGATATTGTCTTGGTAACGTTCAATTTCTATATCTTGTATATCGGACATATCGTAACTCCTTTGCCGTAACTCGTTAGAACACAGATTCTTGAACCGGAACAATTAATATTTCACAACGACTATGATTTTGGACATAACTCGGCACTGAGCCCAATAACTTGTTTATGCCTTTTTTCTTTTTTGCCCCAAAAATAGCTAAATCAACATGCCGAGCTTCCAAAAATGACACAATGCCATAATTGACTTCACCACAAATCACTTTGGTGTCAATGGGATAATCGGTATCCAGATCGTTTACAAAAACGTTCATCTGGGACTGAGCAGCATCAATACCTTGTTTATTTTGTGTTTCGATAATGCTTAAATCAACAAAATTATTGCCCACTGGATCGCCATAGAGTGTATAAGGAATAACCTCTTGAACAACATTTAGCAATGTTAACGAAGCTTGATAATAGTTAGCTAATTCTATCGCACGTTTGCACGCACGCTTTGAATACAAAGAAAAATCCACGGCAACCACAATACTATTATAAGGTTTCAACTGTTCTGCTGACTTTTCAAGCTCTTGCTTTTCACGCAACCAGTCCCAAGCATCTTGCAGATTTTCTCGGTTAAAATAACGCACTTCACTGGATGATAAAAACGGCTTAGCCAAGATAGCAATCCAACGTTCCCATGACTTATCGCCAACCATCGCTATGCGATCAAAATCATGAATATGCTTCATGCCAAAGTTAAAGTCATCTTTGATGGCATCAAAGTCCCAACCGGAGAAATTATCAAACTCAAAAAGTAAGGATACTTTATCTAATTGATTAATTTGCTCTTCAAGTTGCGGTAAAAAACTCTGATAATCCTCTCTTGTTAATTGTCCTGATGCACGAATAGCAATGGTATTACCATCAAATACGGGGATAAATTGCAACATGGAATGCTCCTTCTTTTGTGGATCGTTCACATCCGGGATAACGTTAAAACATACTGCTCATTGATTTATCTTAAGCCGTTTTTTTATCGCGCTTATTGATCAATGACATCATTTTATAATTCAATTAGCTTTGGATACTCACGGAGATATTCACCCATTACGGCGATTTTGTATTTGATATTTAACATTATTTGACCATACATAGTGCTGAGTTTCGATCTAGAACATGGTTTTAGTGTGATAGTTTGTTTTGATTACAAGCCAAAGCAGTAAACGAGCAATTTATCAATGTAAAAGCAGCTTAAAATAAGCCAATATAACAATGAGTTAATTAAGCGCCTCATACCAAAATTATCGAGAACACACTCAGCCAAATAAGTTGACAACCATAAGAGATACGCTGATAAACACCAGGTTTGCTTTGATTTTTTATCGCTTTAGCCATAGCAAAAAGATAATAAATCGTTGCGATAACGGAAAAAATTGAAAAGAAACGAAAATACAATGGGATCATATCTGTTGTTGGGCTTATCGCAATAAGAATGGGGGCGACAGTTAACGAAAGCAACATGATGAAGCCAGCCCAAGAATGTACTTTACAACTTACCGTTGGGCTTTTTGTAAATGGGTCGGCATCCATAGGAAAATAACCCGCCACCCAAGTAGCAATTCCATGGACAATCACTAACCAGCCCGTAATATTGACCAAAAGAGAGACGTCTGTAAGTTGTGCTAAATAGCAACCAAACAAGCTAAACAGTAATTCTAATGGGTAATTATTTATAATTGGCGACAGTTTTTCTGTTGGACTACCAGCAGCCCCTAGTTCACTACAAAATTGCTTCCCATGATCATATCCGCTATAAAACCGACCTGCGATGTATACTCCAATGACGATCCAGATTGTTGCAATTAAGCCTGAATAAATAACAAAACGCTCAAACACCGCCAAACTCCTTATGTATGCACAATCCATCATTCCGATAACAGTAAAATATTCACTTTAGCAATAGTTCCCCGACGAGTTGTAGCGGGTTAAATGTTATCTTGAACCGTTGTGCTTAATGGTGACAGGCTCTTTTGCATCGGAATACAATCCAAACTAATTCCCCTTGGAGAATGATACGTCGTTATTTTATCGCCAAAAAACCACAAGCACGATAAAATGAGGCTGCATTTAGCGTTGATTCAAGTTGCAATAATTCGAGATTATTGTCTAGCGCTAAACGTTCAAGAAATACCAGCATCAACTTTGCCGCACCTAGGCCAAAATGGTCGGGATCAACAAAAATTGCATCGTTCATTCCGGTTTCGAGGTTAACCTTGCCACAACCAATAACCTTATCATCAAGTAATGAAACATAAAAATAATCCACAATATCGTCAACCAAGACCGCTGAAATATCGCCTTGAGTCCATAATGTCAATTGCTCTGAACTGTAAAAACTTGAGCATTTTTCAATAATGGCGCGGTTTCTTAAGGAGTAAATAGCTTGAACATCAATCTCTGATGCTTTTCTAATAACAATCATAAACATCCTTAGGCTAGTGACCTCGTGAAATGGAATTTATTGGTTTAAAAACCATCATTATACACTCTCTAAACAACACAACTTCAGCTTAGGGTTTAATCAAGGATCAAACAAACTCATTAAGTCATTCAACGACTCAATATTCTATAAAATTACAACCATTAGATTAAACGCGTTACAGACAGGCGTAAAGCTGTGATAATACAGTCAATACCATGCGCAATGGCTGATTGATTATCCAACTCAATTATCATACTTATTGCTCCAATTTTCTTATTAGGATTTACAATGCGCGCTTTTGTAGTTCGAGCCAGAGCGGCTCCTGTCGATAGTCAGCAATTTTTGGCTGGTATAGGTCAATCGGCTCACACTGAAATTTTAGCCCACACGTTAATGAACACTATTTTTGTCGCCCAATCTCATCGAGATGATGTGGTGGTGTATTTAGTGTTAGAAAGCACCCTCGATTTTTCGCGCACCATTTGCTTTCGTTCAAGTGAATTAGGTCATATTGGTGGCTTTCATGAGCAGAATCTCACTCATCAAATCGCCAAAGCTTTAGCAGCATCTAAGGGAATGACGAAAGAACAATTGCGCGAGGTTGAACCAGGCATTACCGTGCGGACAGTAAGTTTTGAAAAGTTGGTGCAAGAGTTAGCAGAAGACTATCAACTGTATATGTTAGAGAAAAAAGGCACTCCTGTGCGAGAAATTGAGTTTGCTAACAATCCTTGTTTTCTACTAACTGATCATATTCCTATGCCTAAAAAGAGCTTTAATAGCTTAAAGCGTCTGGGTACCCAACACATTAATTTAGGGCCTAGAATGCTGTTTGCGTCGCAATGTGTGGTGTTGATCCATAATGAGTTAGATATGAGATTGTAATAAATACACACAACAATCCAAATTACCGATTTGTTAGCAAACAAATACTTGGTTGGTTTATTATATTTTCTGATGTGATTGTATGTAATTCCTCAAATAACACTTTACAAGCATGCTTCTAATCAGCAATGACAACGCTCTATCCTGGTAAATGCAACTATGGCTCACCACATTAATTAATATTCGTAGTGTGTAGAGATCTTAATGACCCAAATAGAGTATGTGAATACTAACCAAACAATTCAACGTGACGATGGGTTATTGATATAAATAATGAGCGTTACTCATTTTGACTTGGTGCAACGACATCCTTATCAAAATGGGTAACGCTTACTTTTACGTTTGGATAGAAACCATATACTGTCAACTTAAAAAATCAATTTCTTTAATGATGGCCTTAAAGCACCATCATTAAATTTGCTTATTAATTTAAATAAATTTTTAGAAAGTTTAGCATTTCTGTATAAAGTTCTTTACGATTGTCTTCATCATAAAATCCATGACCTTCAGTAGATTTCCAAAGCCATTTAGGTGTATTGCCAGATTTGATTAAGGCATCCCTCATTACATACGCATTTTCAAAATGCGCTTGTTCATCTCTACCGCCATGAATAATAAATACCCCTGCTTTTATCTTATCTGCGTTGTACGATGGGGAGTTTTTTTTCATTTCAGCTTCTGTTCCACCAAATGCTTGCTCCATATACCTTTTCCCCCAGCCAAGCCTTTCAGCAACATTACCTTTATTAAACATTAAAGGTAAATCGTACACTCCAACATAACCAATTGCACATTTATACAAATCAGGCTCTTTAACTACCCCCATCAACGAAGCATAACCGCCATAACTAGAACCTGAGATACAAATCTTATCTTTATCAGCGTATCCTTGCTTAATCGCCCACAAAGTACCATCAGTTAGGTCGTCTTGCATTTCTCCGCCCCACTGACCATAACCGCTATCTTCAAATTCTCTTCCGTAACCGCCAGACCCACGAAAATTAATTTGTAGAACGCTGTAACCTGCACTGGCATATACTTGTACTTCATCATCAAATTGCCAATAGTCTCTTGGCCCATGCGGCCCGCCATGTGGATGTACTATTAACGGTAAGTTTTTACCTTCATTACCATTAGGGGTGGTCAAATAACCATGAATTTTTAACCCATCTCGAGCAATAAAACTGATTGGCGTTTTATGAGACATTTTTTTCTCATCAATCCAAGGTTTAGAAGCAGCTAAAAATGATACTTTTTTATTCTTTCTATCATACCGATAAAATTTTCCTGGGTTCACATCTGAATAGCTAAATAATACCCATGTCTGATTATCACTGGTTTTTGATGTCACTCTTAGCATTTGATTGGGAAATGCTTGTTGTAAACCACGGTACTCTTTTGCAAACTCACTCGTTTCATCAAAAAAAACGACTTCTGGTTTCCCATCATTAATAATGGCACCTACAGTTTCCCTAACTCGCTTACCATTTTTTGCCGTGTAAATATCAACAAATGGATAAGCGTCAACTACATTGTTTCGATACATCAGTTCACGCGTACCATCTTCTAATTTAATTCTATATATACCAACAGTACTGGCTTCAATATTATCCGATGTAAACATATATTCGTTATTGGCATTAAACCCTATAACTTTGGTAGTCCCTTTAGAGCTAGCTCTCGTCAAATCAGCAAGAGATAACGTTTTCCATTTATTCTCCTGATCTCGGAAATAGGTTACCAACTCACCCGAAGCTTCTGCTTTCAAAAGGCCATCTCGTTCAGTTTTATATGATTCGCTTACTCGCCATTTATCATTATTATCGAGAATAATTGATGCATTTTCATAGTCAGCTTTTTCTACTAACTTTCGCTTTCCATTATAAATATTTAACTTATACAAACTGTTATATTGCTTTTTTTCTAAATTAGAGGATATTAATATGTTTTTAGGGTCATCCATTAGCAAACTTTCTAGATTGGCTGCAGCACTGTCACTGTTTCTAACGCCAAAAAGTTGTAGCTTATTACTACAATCAGCATCACCTGCGAATAGTTCTCCAGTTAAAAATGGAGCGGCATACTGCCCTAATTGAGTCGAAATGGTCATAATGATGCGATCTTCATTTGCCCACCAAAAATTCTGAACAGATTCCTCTTCGCCAAAGAAAAAATTACAGATAATTTGTTGATCTTTATTGTTGATAATGGCTAATCGTTTGTGTTCTTTATATGGATAAGTTGCAGCTAAGTAATCACCGTTGGGGGATATTCTTATATTATTGAACATGTTATGTTTTGCAAATCCCTCAAGATTAATTGAAGTACTTGCCATTGACGATACACAAAAAAATAAGATTAGTGATGTTGCTATATATTTCATCATTTTTATCATTTTTATCATTTTTATCATTTTTATCATTACTACCTTCATATCTATCTTCCTTTTAATACAACCTTAAGCATGCCTGCATTCTTGTGATTGGCTGTACTTCTTATATAAAAATTTTACCGACCCTACATTTATGTTAGGTGTCACTCAAAAGCTAAGTTTTAACGTTCTAAACCTGACTAAAAGGTAACATATCGCATTTTTACCTTACAATTATACAACAATGTTTACATTAAGGTTTTAATGTAATAGTTTATATTTGTTGTAATAAAGTTAACATTAATCTTAAACGTTAACATAAAAATAGGTTTTGTATCTATCTTTACCTTACTAAAGCGTTATTGGTAGGTCTCAGGGAGTGAAAATGAACAATTTAACAAAATTGAGTAGAGCAATTAACTTCAGTTTATTAACTGCATCAGTATCTGTTGCTGGAGTCACATTTGCCGCAGAAGATATCGATAATAAAGATAAAATAGAAAAAATCGAAGTAACTGGTAGTCGCATAAGTAGAACCGACTTAGAAAATGCTCAGCCAGTAGTTGTGTTAACAGCTGAAGATATGAAAAGTGAAGGTTTTTCTACTGCTTTTGATGCATTACAGAGCTTGTCACAAAATACAGGTACAGCTCAAGGTAATGAATACGGCGCACAGGGCGGCTTTACGCCTAATGCTGACGTAATTAACCTTCGTGGTTTTGGGCCTGGTTATACTCTAGTGTTGCTAAACGGACGACGTATAGCAGAAAACCCAACACCTTATAATGGGCAAAGTAACTTTGTTAACTTAAGTGGTATTCCATTTTCTGCCGTTGATAAAATTGAAATTTTGACTCAAGGTGCTTCAGCGATTTATGGCTCAGATGCGGTTGCTGGTGTAGTGAACATTATTTTGAAAAAAGATATTGATGAAACTACAGTTAATGCGATGTTTGGGGCAACTACTGAAGGTGGCGGTGAGCAATCGCGCATTTCTATAACAAGTGGTAAAACGGGTTCAAATTATTCTCTGGGCGGCACAGTAGAGTTTTATAAACAAGAACCTATATATTCTCATGAACGTGATTTTATGGATTCTGTTGATGATAACCCAGCGGGTGCAGGTCCATTATCAAGAGGTATTTTGTCATACGACCCATTTGCTGGAGCGTATCGAGACCCAGGTGAACAAGCATGTATCGATTCAGGTTCTGGTTATGCTTATACTGAACGTGAAGGTTTTGGTAATTACTGTGGTATAGATACAACGGGTGATAGAACGATTCGAAATGAACGTGAAACGTTAACTGGTTATTTATTTGGTACATATGATATCAATGATAATTTACAGTTATTCGCAGACACCATGTTTTCTAAAGTCGATTCATCAGTATCTGGTTCTCGCCATTTTTACAGTGAATATTTGCTAATGGATACCCCTGACGGTTCGGGAAATTTTGGCGGTACAAAAGATTATGTATTATCTCAGCGTATCTTCAATTTTAACGAAATGGGCCAACGCACAACGACATTCGATGAACAAACTTATAATGTCACAGTTGGGTTAAAGGGTGACATTGATAATGAATATAATTGGCAAGTTTATTATTCAGAGAGTCGTTATGATTATGAAAGTAATCGTGATTGGATGAAAGAAGAGAAAGTTACCGAGCTCTTTCTAGGTGCAATCGATAATGTATACGGCTTATATAATGGTGATGCACCTGTTGGTTTATACGATGTAATTACCCCAGAGATCCGTGACCAATTACTTGGAACCCAAGTCATTGTTGGGGATTCATATTCTAGAACGTTCTCTGCCGATATTAACGGAGATTTATTTGAGCTACCAGCAGGAGCCGTTGGGTTTGCTGCCGTACTTGAATATAATAAGCAGGGATATGAGCTTACGCAGGATGAACGTACGCTAAATGATGAAGGGATGGGCTGGCAAGGCTTAACTGGTACTGAAGGCGGTGGTGACCGTAGCCGTTATGCTGCTGGTATTGAATTACTTGTGCCAATTATTGAAAATTTAGATCTTGGTTTAGCCGCTCGTTATGATAAATATGATGATGATACTACCGATGTCGGTGGGCGATTATCACCTTCAGTCAATCTAACGTACAAGGTTATGGATGAGCTAAAATTCCGTGCGAATTGGGGTAAGAGCTTCAGAGCACCTGATATGCATTATGTATTTGCTGGTGATTCTGGTTATTTTACTAGTGCATATGATTATATAGATTGCCGAGTCAATGAACATGATGATGACCCTAATTTCGTACCAAGTGCGAGTTCATGTGAAACAACCAGCCTTGAAGGTAAGCGTTCTGGTAGTAAAACCTTAGAGGAAGAAAAAGGGACAAACTGGGGAGTTGGTATCATAGTCGAACCTGTTGAAGATCTTAGCTTTACGTTAGATTATTATAATATCAGCTTAAAAGATTTGATTTCAGATGAAAGCGAACAAGATATTTTAGATCTTGAATATGACTGTAAATATGAGTTAGGCGGTAAAGTCTCTAGCAGTAGCGAATGTACTAATAATGCGGCTAAAGTTGTAAGAGCAGGTGCAGGCTCTCCAAATGAAGGAGATGTCGAATATATTCAAGTAACCCCAGAAAACAAAGCGTTGTATGAACAAAGTGGTCTGGATGCAAAGATTAATTATCTTTTGGATACCGAATATGGCGAATTTGGTGCTTCTATGGGATGGACACATATTCTTAGCACTAAATATCAACCTAATGCTGACTCACCAGTTGAAGATATTAGAGACGATCAAGATAATTCTGAACCACGTTCAAAAACTAACTTAGTATTAACTTGGAAATATCAAGATTGGGCTGTGGCTCTACGTGGTGATCGCACTGGTTCAGTTCCTGTTTGGGAACAACCTAGTGAGAACTATAATACTGAAACTGGCGAAAACTTTAAAGTGGATCGTTTAAAAGCTTATTACACATTTAACATGAGTGTTGTTTATCAGGTTAATGATAATTTAGCCGTTGCTATAAGTGGTGAAAATATTTTCAACGAACGTCCTGAAACGGATGTTACACATGACGAATGGCCATATTACAACAGCTTCTCATATCCTGGCGCGGCAATTGGTGCGGCATATCGTGCAGAAGTCAGCTATAAATTCTAACATGACTTAAAGCGTTAATATGAAAATGATAGTAAAGTCTCTTTACTATCATTTTTTATTTTTAACCACTCCATTTACCCATCAAGAGTTACCTACGCCTTTAGAAGGCTGCCTGGTGTTCAATCTTATTGAGTAGAAGATCAAGAATGTACCGTAATAGATGATAACAAGCGCTAATCCCCCCTGCCATATTAACTAGGCATATAATACCAATCTCATTAAATATCTGGTCAGTTCAGAGTCTCTCAGGTTTTTCAATTCAAGGTACATTGATGTAGAAATGGTTGTTGCCTTTTAAATCGATGTAACACAGAAGTGGAATACCTGAGAGACTCCATTCTGGCGGTTTTTAAAGTCCTTTATGCTTCGTTAGATGCTTTCAAAATACGGCTGCATGGTCTATTTTTTTCCATAAAAAATAAGACATTCCCACCCTCCATGGCGGTCAGATGCTGGAGGTGGAGTAACGCAGGAGCTTGTTACCGAGGATCACTATTCGCTTCAATCATCTGCCTTGCCTACAGCACTTTGAACTCCCGCTGAAAGATCATATATTTAATAGGATTGGTATAATCTTTTATTCAGCAACCATATAACACCGACGTTTTCTATCGAAAAAGAAAGCAGTTTACATGTGTTGAATGATTAATATATTTCAATGGATTGAAGCTTAAATGTTTGCTCTGTAATCGAGCTCTGTGTCAAAGTATGCTTCCAGTATCTCTGTGCTAGATAGTGTTGTACATAAATAAAAGGTATCAATTTTGATTGACACAAAAACTTTGCAGTTATCCAATGATTCGTAAACTATCAAGTTATTGCTTATTCGCTATTATCATCGGCATAACTTTCATTAGCACCGAAGCTTTATCTCATGGGGTTGATGACAATACGCGTGCTTTTTTAGAACAAAATACTGGCGTGCAGTTCGTACCATTTCTCTACATTGGTGCTAAGCATATGATTACCGGTTATGATCACTTATTATTTCTGCTTGGCGTTATCTTTTTTTTATATAGAAGTCGTGATGTATTTTTGTATGTCACTATGTTCACTATTGGGCATAGCACCACTCTACTACTAGGCGTGTTAGGTGATGTGAAAATAAATGCTTTCTTGATTGATGCCGTAATTGGTTTGTCCGTCGTGTACAAAGGATTTGATAATTTAGGTGGTTTTAAACGTTGCTTCAATTGGCAGCCTAATACCCAGTGGGCTGTGTTTATTTTCGGATTGTTTCATGGCTTAGGTTTAGCGACAAAGTTACAGGAATTTAATTTACCAAAAGATGGACTTACTACCAATTTAGTGGCCTTTAATATTGGTGTAGAACTTGGCCAATTTGCAGCATTAGCCGTTATTTTGATAATAATTAATACATGGCGAAAATGGTCTTCATTTCAACGTTTTTCAACATTTACCAATACTCTACTTATGAGCGCAGGTGTTATGTTGATTGGTTTTCAACTTGCAGGCTACATAATCAACCAATAACAATGAGAAACACATGCAACCGACTGTAAGCAGCAGTACATTAATTAAAGCTTCCTTAACGGCAATTATGGCAGCTGGTATTGTTCTAGTGATACTCATTTTGCCGGCCGAATACAATATAGATCTAACTGGAATTGGCCAAAAATTAGGTGTTACCAGATTAGCGCCGACTGTTGAATCTGAAGTACCAATAAGTGTTTCAACAATAGGCTCCGATACGTATAGAAAGATAGCCGTAGTAGTGCCAGCTGAGCGAGGAATAGAATATAAATTTGAAATGCAGCAATTTGATAAAATGAGTTATGAATGGGTAACCGATGGAACATCATTATTTTTTGATCTACACGGCGAACCAAAGGGAGATACTACTGGATATTATGAAAGCTATGTCATCGCGATATCGGATGATGTGAAAGGCAGTTTTACCGCACCTTTTGCAGGTTCTCACGGGTGGTATTGGAAAAATAAGTCAAATCACCCTGTAACCGTTCACTTGTCAGTAAAAGGACAATATAGAGTTATCGGTTTAAAGTAATGAGCGAGCGAATATACATGACCACCGTGAACACCCCACAGCTTCGATATAGAGATCGTTATTTACAATGGTTTTCAGCTTGCACACTGAATACGTATGCAGATCTTTGCTGTAAAATCTAAAAGCGTCATATATTGCTTGTTGAAAAGATAAAATAATAAACAACAAGGATTTTGTATGGCGCGCGTTAACTCGACTCATTCTACGACCTCAACAGCTCATTTAAGCTTTATTCCCAATATTATCGTGTTGTCGAGTGCAATAGCATTTGCAACTCTTACCGTCCCTAGCATGGTACAAGCTAGAACCGTCAACGTCGAATCCCCAGACAAACATATCAATATCAGTTTGACTGATAACAATGGTCGTCCTGAATATCAAGTGAGCTTCAACGGTAAAACCGTGGTTAACCCGAGTAAACTTGGCTTGGTATTTCAGCAATTAGGTGAATTTGGGGTAGATTTCAGTATAAAAAATGTCACCTCCAACAGTGTTGACCAAACTTGGCAGCAACCTTGGGGTGAGCGTGAGAATGTTAGAGATAATTACAATCGCATAGTGACGACCCTGAGTAACGGTAAAGTCGATTTTGACATTGAATTTAAAGCCTTTAACGACGGTATTGGTTTTCGCTACTTGGTGCCAAAACAAGCTGGACTTAATGACACTCCCAAACTGAATATTACCGACGAATTAACTGAATTTGCGATTCCAGAACCACAACATACTACCGCATGGTGGATCCCAGGGCGCGGTTGGAACCGTTACGAATATTTATACCGTACAACTTCGCTTGATAAAATCGACCGAGCCCACACACCAATGACCTTTAGAACGGCCGATGGCGTGCATCTGAGTATCCATGAAGCCACCCTTACCGACTATGCTGCTATGGTGCTTAATCAAGGTCGCGACGGTATTTTACGTGCTGATTTAACGCCATGGTCGGACGGTATTCGCGTGAAGACTCAACCTGGATTTTCAACACCATGGCGTACGATTCAAATAGCTAAAGATGCCTCTGGCCTGCTTAACTCAGACCTGATCCTTAACCTTAACGAACCCAATAAATTAGGTGATGTGTCTTGGGTGAAACCAGGTAAATACGTTGGCATTTGGTGGGGTATGCACCTCGATGAAAATACCTGGGGAAGTGGACCTAAGCATGGCGCGACCACCAGCGAAACCAAGCGTTATATGGACTTTGCCGCCCAATATGGGTTTGATGGTGTATTGGTCGAAGGTTGGAATGAAGGCTGGGATGGTAGTTGGTTCGATAACGGTGATGTTTTTAGCTTTACTAAAGCTTATCCTGATTTTGATATTGATGAAGTTACTCAATATGGGCACAATAAAAATGTCCGTTTAATTGGTCATCATGAAACTTCTGGTTCAGTCACTAATTACCGAAATCAAATGAGTAATGCTTATGATTTATATCAAAAATATGGCGTGACTCAAGTTAAGACAGGTTATGTGGCAGACGGTGGTGATATTAAACGAATAGATGAAAATGGTATAGTGCGTCATGAATGGCACGACAGTCAGTTTATGGTTAACGAATATCTACATAGCGTTACAGAAGCCGCAAAACGTGGTATTAGCATTAATACTCACGAACCGATAAAAGACACAGGATTGCGCCGCACTTACCCTAACTGGATTGCACGTGAAGGCGCGCGAGGCCAAGAGTTTAATGCATGGGGAAGCCCACCTAATACTCCAGAACATACGGCAATTCTACCTTATACTCGTATGCTGGCTGGGCCGATGGACTTCACACCTGGGATTTTTAATTTAGCACCAGAAGGTCTAGATGCGGTTAACCGAGTCAAAACCACGCTCACAAAGCAATTAGCCCTATATGTTGTGCTGTACAGCCCAATTCAAATGGCTGCAGACTTACCACGTAACTATGTGCAACGCTTAGATGCATTTCAATTTATTCAAGATGTACCAACAGATTGGAGCGAAAGCATCGCCCTTACGGGTGAAATTGGCGACTATGTAGCCTTTGCAAGAAAACAACGTGGTGCAGAAGACTGGTATCTAGGCGCATTAACAGATGAAAACTCACGAAAATTGACGCTAAAGCTTAACTTTTTAACTCCAGGTAAACATTATCAAGCCACAATTTATCGTGACGGTGATAAAGCGGATTGGCAAACAAGCCCTTATGATTATGTAATTGAGTCTAAAAATGTTACTGCAAAAGACACCCTAAATTTATCATTAGCTGCCAGTGGTGGTACTGCAATTCGTTTTAAAGCGCTTTAAGCAAATTAAGCCTTATAAATGTTAATAAAGCGTATGCGTTAAGTTATCCAAAAGGCATGAATACGTATGTATTAAGTTGTACCAACAACGAGCTCGAGGATAGGATATACCCAGCTATTTCATCTGTGATTGCAGGACGAAATGGATTGGGTCGTTTCTGGTGAATCTTCGACCATGGAGATCATCAGTTTTAGAGTACCTTGTTTAACTTTATCCGTTGATAATTTGCGAAAGTCGGCAATGAATAAAGTGCAGGTCTTGGCGAATACCCGTCTTAGGGAGATGCGTATTCGCTATTTTTTTGGCTATCGTTACATAGATCTAATGACTAACTTGGCAACATATTAGCTGTAAATCTTTAAACTGAAGATACAAACAAAAACCAGTAAGACTAACATTAGCAATAGAATTAAAAGAAGTAAGCACAATGACTTACCAAAAAGGATGTCACATGTCTGGCAATAATCATAAACAAATCACCCAACAACCGCAGCTTAATTTTTGGCAAATCTTCAATATGTGTTTTGGTTTTTTGGGGATCCAATTTGGTTTCGCACTGCAAAATGCCAATGTCAGCCGTATCTTTCAAACCCTCGGAGCATCCATTGATGACATTCCCATTTTATGGATTGCCGCCCCACTCACGGGCCTCATTGTACAACCTATCATTGGTTACTTAAGTGACAATACTTGGAATAGCCTTGGCCGTCGTCGCCCGTATTTTTTAATTGGTGCAGTATTAACCACATTGTCACTCTTTATCATGCCGCACTCGCCTACTTTATGGATTGCTGCAGGTATGTTGTGGATTATGGATGCGTCGATCAATATCGCCATGGAACCGTTTCGGGCTTTTGTCGGCGATAATCTTCCCAAAAACCAACGAACCCAAGGCTATGCAATGCAAAGCTTTTTCATTGGTATCGGCGCGGTGGTGGCATCTGCCTTGCCATATATTTTAACCAATGTATTTGATGTCGAAAATACCGCACCAGCGGGCGAAATTGCCGACTCAGTGCGCTATGCATTTTACTTTGGTGGCGCGGTACTAATGCTAACCGTGGGTTGGACCATTATTTCAACCAAAGAATACTCTCCAGAGCAATTAGCTGAATTTCATCAACAAGACCCCACTGACGCACAAGACACTAACGTTAATACGCGTACAGCCAAACAATATCAAAATGGTGCGATTATATGGATGGCTATTGGCGCCATTTTCACCCTCGCAATTGTTACCCAGGACCTTGATAAGCAACTTTATATTTTAAGCTTGGGTATTTTCACCTTCGGACCGTTGCAACTTTACTGCTCGCGTAAGTTAGCCAAACTGTCAAACAGCAACACTGAATCGTCAGCAACACGCGACGGATTTGGCATGACGTTTAATGTTGTCGATGATTTGTTTCATATGCCCAAAGCCATGCGTCAGCTAGCACTGGTACAATTTTTTGCTTGGTTTGCCCTATTCGCAATGTGGATTTACACCACAGCGGCCGTTACGTCGTACCATTACGGCACCACTGATGTAGTATCACAAGCCTATAATGACGGTGCAGATTGGGTCGGTATGTTATTCGCGTCATATAACGGCTTTGCTGCAATTGCTGCGATTATTATTCCGTTTCTAGCCAAAGCCGTCGGCATTAAACTCACCCATACCATTAACATGTTTATTGGCGGAGCGGGTCTCATCAGCTTTATGTTTATTGAAAATCCTAACCTTTTGTGGATACCGATGATTGGCGTTGGTTTTGCTTGGGCATCTATTCTATCGGTTCCTTACGCCATGTTATCTGGTGTATTACCTCCGAAAAAAATGGGCGTTTACATGGGGATTTTTAACTTCTTCATTGTGATCCCTCAGTTATTAGCAGCCAGTATTCTTGGCTTATTGCTTAAGGTATTTTTTGATGGCCAACCTATTTACGCGTTAGTACTAGGCGGGATATTTATGATGTTGTCGGGCATTGCGGTGCTATTTGTAGATCAAGACAAGCAAACACAATAAGGATTACCAGTCTTTGTCACTAGTAACTAGATTAAGATTATTTTTTTGGGGAACTCCATGTTAAAACCACATTTACTCACACATCGCAGCATCATAGCGAAAGCAATTACAACCAGCATGATGGCACTAGCCTTAAGTGCTTGCTCACCAGTAGATACTCAAGTTAACACTTCAGCTCAAGTTGTTAACGTCGCCACCGGTGCGCCAGGCGTAGAACCTACTTGGGCATTTGCTGGTAAAACAGGCATTGGCACATCTTACGAGCCCTATGTTAACGGCCAATACCAAGACACTGCCGTCAATCCAGTGAGTAAAGTGTGGTTTTCAATAGCTCAAGGTGTATTAACCGAAACCATGTTTGGCCTTATTCACAATGCCCAGCTTAAAGAACTGCAATTCATTATCTCTGGCAATGGCTTTGTCGATACTGAAAAAGACAACACGATAAGCACTATTGAGTATTTAGATACCGATGATATGGGACGACCATTATCGCTAGCTTATAAAGTCATTAATAAAGATGTTGAAGGTAAATACCAAATAGAAAAACATATCTTTACCGATCCCGATAGAAGTAGCTTGATGATGAAAGTCACCTTTACGGCTTTTGAGGCTGGCATTACACCACATCTTTATGTCAATCCGCACATTGATAACAGCGGCGCCAATGACATTGCTAGTGTAGAAGGCCAATCGCTAGTGGCTTACACAAGTGACACTAATTCAACGGTAATGACTGTTAAAACAGATGTTGAGTTTGTCGCCGCTAGCGCTGGGTTCGTCGGCACATCAGATGGCCTGTTAGATATACAAGATAATGGCAAACTCGATTCACTTTACCAAGCCACTAGCAACACCAATCAAGGTGGAAATGTTGCGCTAACGGCTCAATACCCTACCCTTAAAAAGGCTAATGATAGTTTACGTTTTAACTTGGTTATTGGATTTGGTAAAGACAAAGCAAGCAGCCTTGCCACCACTCAAGCAACATTGGATGAGGGTTATGATGCCGTTAAACAAGCCTATTTAGGTGACGACAAACATCTTGGCTGGAAAGACTATTTAACCTCGCTTAAGCCACTAAATAGCATGAGTACCAACACCACAGATAACGGTAAATTACTCTATGCCAGCGCCTTAGTGTTAAAAGCTCAAGAAGATAAAAGCCATGCAGGTGCGTTAATCGCATCACTTTCAAACCCTTGGGGCGACACCGTTTCAGCTAAAGTAGGCAGCACTGGCTATAAAGCGGTATGGCCACGTGACTTTTACCAATGCGCAATGGCATTTTTAGCCATGGGCGATACCCAAACGCCTAAAGTGGCCTTTGAGTATTTAAAACAAGTACAAGTTAAGCAACAAACTCCGGGGTTTGCAGGTACGCCTGGATGGTTTTTACAAAAAACTCATGTCGATGGTGAAATTGAATGGGTTGGCGTGCAGCTCGATCAAACTGCCATGCCAATCATGCTCGGCTGGAAACTGTGGCAAGCAGGTGTATTTAGCGATGCTGAAATAACCCAATGGTACAACGACATGCTTAAACCAGCCGCTGACTTTTTAGTTAAAGGCGGTAACGTAAAACTGGATTGGAATGACACTGAAATTACTCCACCAAGTACTCAACAAGAACGCTGGGAAGAACAAGCCGGATTTTCTCCATCCACAACTGCAGCTGTCATTGCGGGTTTAGTGGCTGCCAGTGATATTGGAGCGCTAGCAAATGATGAACAAGCTCCTGAGTATGCCGATTTAGCACGTAAGCTTCAAAGTCAGCTTGAAACCACTATGGTGACAACTACAAGTTTGCTTACTGAAAAAGCGAACGGGGAGCAAGATGCTAGCGATAAGTCTGCACCTTATTATGTGCGTATTAGCCCCAATGGCAATCCGAACACCGCAGATAAACTCTTAGATAATAACGGTAAACCGGGACTTGATCAGCGGATGATTTTGGACGGTGGTTTTTTAGAATTAGTCCGTTATGGTGTGGTTAACGCTCAAGACCCAGTGATTAAAAACAGCGTAATGTTGATAGATAATCAAGGCTTTGAAGATAACCTGCGAATTAAATATGAGTTTACCGCTAAAGATGGTAGCAAAATTCCAGGCTACCGCCGTTATGGTAATGATGGCTACGGCGAAGACACAGTAACAGGGCTAAGTTATGCCGAAAAAGGCAATACTGAAGATCAACGAGGACGTGTTTGGCCATTCTTTACTGGTGAGCGTGGCCATTATGAGTTAGCCCTAGTCAACGCCAACGGTACATTATCCGCCGACACCAAACACAAACTTATCAATACCTATGTTCAAGGCATGGAAACCTTTGCCAACCAAGGGTTAATGTTACCAGAACAAGCTTGGGACGGTGTCGGTAATGCCACTCGCTATGACTACAAAATGGGCCAAGGGACTAACTCTGCCACCCCACTGGCTTGGACCCATGCAGAATACGTTAAATTGGTACGTTCGATGACCGACGAACAAGTGTGGGACTTTTACCCTGTTGTAAAGCAAACTCTAGCGAGATAAGCACACATCAAGAGCCCTGTTATTAAGAATATTATTAGTAGCTAGCTCAATAAACCGTTGTGGTAAACAAGGGCTTTATTCTTAGTCAGAATTTTAAACAAAGCCTTGTTAATTCAATACTATCTTGTTACATATATACCGTATTAAAAAGTTAACGTTAAGGAAAACAAATGGATTGGTATCTAAAAGTTTTAAAGCAGTATTTTGATTTTAGCGGTCGAGCGCGCCGTAAAGAATATTGGATGTTTGGATTAATCAGTGCGGTCATTAGTATTATATTGACCTTAGTTGATATGGGTGTTGGTTTATACAGTGATATTTATGGTGCGGGCTTACTTAGCTCCGTTTATTCAATGGCGATATTAATCCCAAGTTTAGCGGTGAGTGTGCGCCGTTTACACGACAGCGACCATTCTGGTTGGTGGTTGTTATTAGTACTAATACCTATCCTTGGTATCTTAATCATTTTGGCTGTAATGTGCTTTAACAGTAAAGATGATAATGAATATGGGCCAAATCCAAAAGCGATGCCTAACCTAGAAAATAATGATAATTTAGCGGTTTAGACATTAAGCAGTATTATTACCAAAAAGAGCATAGTCAGTGACTATGCTCTTTTTGTATTTAAAGCGCTATTCTGAAAGTATTTCTACGATTTAGATGGCATTAATTTCATCACACCATTCATCACTAACACAGCCAAACCACCAGCGACAACACCAAATAGTGCATTGAGCACGCTAGGCGTTAACATACCTAAAAAACCACCGACTACATTGATTTGATTAACAACGGTTTGTGCATGCTCAATCCATTCAAATACCAGATGAATACCGTGAGTTAAAATGCCGCCTCCCACCATAAACATCGCAATTGTGCCGACAAAGGTGAGGATTTTCATTAAATAAGGTGCTGCAGATATCAGCCCTAATCCTATTTTATGCCCTATTCCGCTAGGTTTACGTCGGGCAAGAAACAAACCAAGATCGTCAATTTTAACAATACCTGCCACTAAGCCATATACACCAACGGTTATAACAACAGCAATTACCGATAAAGTTAAAAACTGAGCTAATAGATCCATGTGGGCTGCCACCCCTAAACTAATAGCGATAATTTCAGCCGATAACACAAAGTCGGTGCGAATTGCGCCTTTGACTTTTTCCTTCTCAAATGCAGCTAAATCTTCAATATCCGCTTTTGCTTTGGCGACTACCGCATCGTCATCGATCACAGGAGCACGTTTATGTGTTAGTGAATGATAGACTTTTTCAAAGCCTTCATAACATAAAAACAATCCACCAAACATCAGCAAAGGTGTAATAGCCCATGGAATAAACACACTGATCAGCATAGCCATTGGCACTAAAATCACTTTATTTTTAAATGATCCCATTGCTACCGCAAACACCACTGGGAGTTCACGTTCAGAGGCAACACCAGACACTTGTTGCGCATTTAACGCTAAATCATCACCTAGCACCCCAGCCGTTTTACGGGCCGCCACTTTGCTCATTGCCGCGACATCATCCAAAATAGTCGCGATATCATCTAATAGCGTTAATAAACTTGCACCTGCCATACACAGTATTACCCTTTAAAATACAATATATTAATAACAAACTATTTTAGATGAACCATCTAGAGAAAACTTTATATAACGAGTTTGCTATTGCGAAAAACTAATTTTCGTTAATATTGGCTCCACAAGAGCCACGGATCACAAGATTCGTTTTAATTAACCTTGGGCTGACATCTTGCCCACGGATTAATTTGAGCACACTATCAACCAATATTTCACCAGCAAATTGAGTATCTTGCTTTACCGTTGTCAGTGCTGGGTTAGTAAAACTTGCAATAGGTATATCATCGTAACCCACTACCGCTACTTGTTCAGGAACCAACACGCCACGCTGTTTTAGCGCACGGATGGCGCCAATAGCGATCAGGTCGCTAGCAGTGAAAATGGCATCAAAAGCAACACCGTTATCCAACAAATGATTCGCCGCACTGTAGCCAGAAGCTTCAGTATTAATCGCATCATGCTGTAACTGTTTATTGGCCTCGATACCGACCACTTTTAACGCATCAATATGGCCTAAATAACGGTCTCTGAACTCTGGGCTTCTACTTGATGAGTCACCTAAGAAGGCAATCTGTTTACGCCCTAACTTCAGTAAGTGTTCGGTGGCAATGTAGCCACCTTGATGATTATCGCATCCAATCGACAATACCGCTTTATTATTATGCTCCGCCCCCCAAATAACAAAGTGCGTATTCTTTTCAATCAGCTTTTCGAGTTTATGGGCATAATCCATATAATCGCCATAGCCTAATAAAATAATACCATCGGCTTTATTACTGTCTTCATAATCTGCGTGCCAATCACTAGAAAGCTGTTGAAATGACACAAGTAAATCATAACCCTGCCGTGCTGTCGCTCGGGTAATAGAGCCTAGCATGGATAAAAAAAACGGATTAATCATTGACTCATCATTGGTTGGATCTTCACAAATAAGTAGAGCTAATGTTTGGCTATTTTGCATGCGCAAGTTACTGGCATTTTTATCGACTTTATAATTGAGCTCTTTAGCAATGGCTTGAATACGCTGCCGTGTTTCTAAATTGACCAACGGACTGTTTCTTAACGCACGGGATACCGTCGATTGAGACACTCCTGCACGGTAAGCTATATCAATAGAAGTCGCTTTAGATGCCATTTGTATGGTTAACCTTTTGTTTTTATTATCGTCGCCACTATAAACAAACCACCAAGCCTATCTTGGTGGTTATCACACAAACTTATAACCCAAGCTCACTGAGTAAATCATCTGCATCATCAACCACAATGCCTTTCACATTAGGATCATTTAACACGTCTTTTGTTTTATCGGCTTTAACCTGCGCCGTTTTGCCATGAGTTTCAATTAATGAATCAAGATCAAATTCTTCATCCATCTCAAAATCTGCAGAACGAATAAACTCTGTTTGGTCCATAGCAAACTCGAGATAAAAAATATGGTTATTCTCAGTCTTAAACGACACTCTTCTGGCCACTGCATTGTCAAGATTTGTATCAACGGAGATTGTTAGCTCTTTATTTATAGTCAACATCTTTGGTTGACTTTGGCTTATTGATGTTTGTAATTCTTTTGAAATTTTACCAATAAAATCACCCAAAATTTGGTTCATTAGTTCGCCCATTACATTGCTGACATCGTCAGACGTATGCGAAAAAGCTAATTCTGTTTCAGGCATGCCCATGTTAAGCATATAACGACGATAAATTTCAATCGCTGCAGCAGCAGAGAAGTTAATGACAACTAAACCACAAAAGCCACCATCGAAAATCGAGAAACAGCCTAAATCAGGTTTTAAGCGCGTGCGTGAAATACTTTGTACCATTCCGGCATGGGTTATTTGGCTTGCACTGGTACTTGACAGCACATGTGAAACCGAATGACAAAGTTTAAGTAGAATATCGTCATTATTGACTGTATGGGATGCATTCATAGCGGTGTTACCTTAATTTGTTAATTAGACTAATCTTGCGGGTAAATCGAAAAAAAATCAAAATTAAAACAATCGATTAGCATGTTAATTAACCGCTCAAACTTAACAACTCACTAATTCACTGATAATAAATGATTTTTACTAATAATTTACATTCAATTTATAAAGGCCAAAAATGTGTAGTCTGTTCACAAAAACAATCTTTTAATCTTATTTTTTGTAATATTTTCATTATAATTTCACCACTTTGTATGGATACGTTGAACTAGGACTAGTAATGATTCGATTATTAAGGCGCTTAACGATTTTAAAGCGCTTACTCATTATGTTAGCTTTAGCAGCTATAGGCACTGTGATTTTTGGTTCGTTTTCTATTAAAGAACAATACAGTCATTTAATAGAAGAGAAGTTCAAACAAATTACAGGACAAGTGAGCCAATTGAGTAACACTCTTGACGCTTATGAGCTAGCCAATAAAAATACTACTGGGGCAGTATTAAGCCAGTTTGCTAGTCAAATTAAGGTTTCTGAGCATCAAGCCTTTATCATTGTTGACAATCAACATCGTATTATTGTTAACCCATTCAATAATGCAACTGTTGGCAAACCTATATCCCAACTGACTACATCTAATGATTCCATTTCATACCAGCAACTGATCAACACGGCCAAAGAGAAACAAACCGCTCAAGCTGAACTCGCAATTGTCGACGCCAACAATCAGCCACAAACAATGTTGGTAGCAATGCAGTATTATCAACCACTTGACTGGACCTTAATCACCCAAGCCAATGTTAAGGATGTCAACCAAAGCATGACTGGCATCATCATTGACTACTTGATTATTATGATGATTATTTCAGTGCCTATTTTTGCGTTCTTTTTATTGCTGAATCATTCGATCACCCAACCCCTCAATGTCACCATTGACGCAATGGAACAAATTGCTAAAGGAGAAGGTGACCTGACTCAACGCTTATCGACTGAAGGTAACGATGAAGTCGCTAAGTTAGCTGATGCTTTCAATCAATTTGTCCTAAAAATTGCTCATGTGGTGGCCACATTACAACCACTTGGGATTACGTTGAGTAATGAAGCTGTGCATTTATTAGAGACGGTCAAGTCATCTAACCAAAGTGCTAACCAAGTACACAGTGAAACCCAAAGCGTCGCTGCCGCTATCAATCAAATGCTCTCTACGAGTCAAGAGATGGCTCGTAATACTCAAGATGCAGCTGATGGTGCGACTAATGTGAAACATCAGGCAGAACAGAATCAACAATTGATGCAACAAACTGTCGAGCAAACAGAAAGTTTAGTCAACGAATTACATCAAGCTGAAACAGTATCATTAACTCTCAGTCAATCCTCTGCCGAAATTGGCAGTATTCTAGATGTGATTGGTAGCATTTCAGATCAAACAAATTTGCTCGCGCTTAATGCAGCCATTGAAGCAGCTCGCGCAGGAGAACATGGCCGAGGTTTTGCGGTTGTCGCTGACGAGGTTCGTGCTTTAGCAAGCAGAACGCAAACATCAACTAACGAAATTAATAAAATTATTAGTCAAATCCAAACCGGCATTCAATCGGTTATCGACAGCATTACGCATACACAACAACAATCGGCACAATTACAATCAAAAGCGGTTCAATCAAGTGATGCAATTATCGAAATCTTAACCTTGATCGACAATATTAGTAGTATGACAGCACAACTTGCTAGTGCAACAGAAGAACAAGCTTTAGTCACTGAAGACATCAATATCAACGTCAATACCATCTCAGAACTAACAGAACATGCTCTTGCAACTAACAAAACTCACAGTGAAGCTGCTCAGTCATTGCAGACCATTAGTGTGGATATGAGTCAAACATTAGGTCAATTTAAAATTTAATCCGTCGAGCGCTTCCCACATATAACAGTAAGCCTTCATGTGGGAAGCGATTTTTATTCCCAATTCAGCATCATTTATCGTTAATAATTACGATAAATAAAACACCTGCAATCATTTAGAGCCATACACCACTTTTAGCATTTGTGACTTTAGGGTATATTATGCCCATCAAATTGAATACCTTCGTGCATTAATGACGAAGAAATTCATCAATAATTCAATACTATAGCGTACTGAATTAGCAATATTCAATTCAATCTGTATGAATATCAATTTAATGCATTATGTCGTTACTTGGATAATGAACAAATTGAGTATTAGTTGTCTCAATCTTTGTAGAGTAAGTTGTCTATGTATCAAAAAACGGTCACTATTGTTGCTCCTCACGGTATTCACACCCGACCTGCGGCATTACTGGTTAAAGAAGCCAAAGAGTTTGATTGTGATGTTATGGTTGAATGTAATGGTAAACAAGCCAGTGCAAAAAGTTTATTTAAACTACAAACATTAGGGTTATATCAAGGTGTATCTGTTACGGTATTTGCCTCTGGTGAACACGCTCAAGCAGCCGTTGACAAAATTGCCGCTCTGCTGATTACGCTTAGTTAATAGGACAACCGTATGTCAATTGATGGAATTGTTGTATCTGCAGGTATCGCATTTGGTAAAGCACTGACTATCACCACAGACCTACCACCTCTTGATTTCAAACTGCTCGGTGTTGAACAAGTTAACCACCAAGAATTACTACTAACACAAGCCATCGATCACCTAATTACTCATTTACAACATTGTCAACATCATTTGAGCCCCGAAGGTGAAAACTTCCAACTCATTGATAGCGACATCATGCTGCTTGAAGATGAAGAGTTACAACAACAACTGTATCTCCATATCCGTCAATTTAGAGTTTGCGCCGCCGTTGCTGTTGATCGCATATTTAACCAACATGCGGCAGAAATTTCTGCATTAGACGACCCGTATTTAGCCAATCGTAGTGGCGATATTATTTGTTTAGCCAAACGCCTCATCAGTGCACTGCATGGTCATTTACAATGGGACTTATCAACCCTCAGAGAAGACACCATATTACTCGCTGATGATTTAACCCCGGCTGAATTTGCGATGTTGCCACTCACTCACATCACAGGGCTAATACTCGAATCAGGCGGCCTGACTAGTCATACCGCTATTCTCGCTAGAGCAGCAGGTATTCCGGCGTTACTTAATTACCCGTTTTCTAAAATTGAAGATGGCACACCGCTAATTTTAGACGCGATTTCTGGTGAGTTACACATTGCCCCAACAGCCGATCTTTTTAACTCATTAACGTATAAACAATCACAAGAATCGCAACGACGTAATGCATTGATGGTTTATAAAGATAATCCCAGTAAAACTCGTGATGGCCACCATGTTACCTTACTAGCCAACGTTGGTAACCTAAGTGAAATATCCCATATTAATGATGTGGGAGCCCAAGGTATTGGCTTATTTCGTACCGAATTTTTATTGATGAACGCAAAAGCATTACCTAATGAACAGCAGCAATATAAGCTCTATTGTGATGCTTTACATAGCTTACAGGGAAACGTGCTTACCATTAGAACATTTGATATCGGTGCCGATAAGGAAATCCCTTGCTTAGCACAAAACAGTGAAACTAATCCGGCACTTGGCATTCGTGGGCTTCGGTACAGTTTGGCGCATCCCCAAACCTTTATAACCCAAATCAAAGCGATACTCCGTGCGGCTCATCATGGCAACATAAGGTTAATGTTCCCCATGGTCAGTCAGGTAGAGGAGCTTGATGCCGCGTTTATATTAATTGACCGCGCTAAAGCTGAGTTAATGGAACAAGAAAAGGGGTTTGGCAACGTCAGTTATGGCATCGTTGTTGAAACCCCAGCTGCGGTACTCAATTTGCCAAGCATGATACCACTACTCAATTTTGTCAGTATCGGCACCAATGATTTAACCCAGTATACTTTAGCCGCCGACCGCACTAATCCTAATTTAGCCAAACAGTACCCACCATTATCGCCAGCAGTTATACAACTAATCGCATTAACGATCAAACAATGTCAGCATACTAATGTAAAAGTATCGTTATGCGGCGAGCTGGGCAGCGACCCAAAACTATTGCCTCTACTTGTTGGGCTTGGTCTTGATGAATTGAGCATTAATCCCACTAATTTATTGGACGTAAAAGTGGCCTTAGTTAAAGGTGATTACACGAAATTTGTTAAACATGCACAACATGTTGCTTTGTTAACACGAATAGCCGATATTCGGGATGTGATTAACGCTTTTACACTCGATTGTAATTGAACATACAAATAAAGTTGGTAAAGTTACTAGAGGCGTTTACAATTAACCTCCTAAAAATATTAATAAAAAGGGGCTTGTTCTTATGGGATTTTTAAGCCGCATTCGACGACTTATTTCTGGTCAACCGCCATTAACTGGCGGTATCGCTATTTTTGCGCCTGTGTCAGGCGATATTGTTGCGATAGAAAAAGTACCTGACGTGGTATTTGCCGAAAAAATTGTTGGCGATGGCATTGCCATTGACCCAAAGGGTGAACTTATTGTCGCCCCAATTGATGGCACTATTGGTAAAATTTTTGAAACCAATCATGCGTTCAGCATCGAATCGCCACAAGGGCTAGAATTGTTTGTTCACTTTGGCGTGGGAACGGTAGAGCTTAGAGGTAATGGCTTTAAACGTTTAGCCGAGGAAGGCCAACAAGTTAAAGCGGGTGAGCCTATTTTGTCCTTCGATTTGGCTTATTTGCGCGATAAAGTTGACAGTTTATTAACGCCAGTAGTATTAGCCAATATGGAAGACGTCAAACAATTGGATAAAGCTCAAGGCAGTGTGGTAGCGGGTAAAGATGTGATCTTTACTGTGCAAATGTAATAACGCCTAAAGCCGTTAACACCTTTCAGAACACTAAAATGCAAGCCAACGTGTTAATTTGCGTTGGTTGCGTTCTATGAAATCTTTTCAAAACACCGTCTTCGGCTTGTTCAAGCCGCTTCACAATGCCACAATGTTAGATAATGCATTCAATGATATTTATATCACATTTGGCCATTACCAAGTGATGTAATCACTAGCCCTAAATATGACAATCCAATCAACATTAGTGGAGTATTCTCTTGACCTTATACGGCATAAAAAATTGCGATACGGTTCGTAAAGCACGCAAATGGCTTGAAACAGAAAAATTAGACTACACATTTCATGACTTCCGTGCAGATGGCCTAAACGAAACAACCGTTGCCCAATGGGTTAATATTGTCGGTTGGGAAGCATTATTTAATAAGCGCAGCACCAGTTTTCGCGGCTTAAGCGATACTGAAAAATCGGATATCACTCAAAAAAAAGCAATAAGCCTAATGGTGCAATACCCAACACTGATCAAACGGCCTGTATTAGTCAAACAAGACAATATTCTCATCGGCTTTAACGCTGAACAATACCAAGCGTGGTTTGCATAATGAATAACGATGTTATTGAGTTAACCAAAGAATTAATTGCACGCCCTTCCGTGACGCCATTGGATGAAGGTTGCCAAACATTAATGGCAAACCGTCTTACAGCAATAGGCTTTGATATTGAACCTATGATCTTTGAAGACACAACTAATATGTGGGCTAGACGAGGTAAAGGCCAACCGGTATTTTGTTTTGCAGGCCATACCGACGTTGTCCCCACTGGCGATTTAAATCGCTGGCACACGCCCCCCTTTGAACCGACCATTATTGATGATTATATCCACGGCCGCGGGGCTGCAGATATGAAAGGTTCACTGGCAGCCATGATTGTCGCAACCGAACGATTTATCGCCAAAAACCCCAATCATAATGGTTCTATTGCTTACCTTATTACCAGTGATGAAGAAGGCCCTTTTATTAATGGCACTACACGTGTTATTGATACTTTAGAAGCCCGTAATGAAAAAATCACTTGGGCATTAGTTGGTGAGCCATCGTCAACCCATAAACTCGGTGATGTGGTCAAAAATGGTCGTCGTGGGAGCTTAACAGGTAACTTAACCGTTAATGGTATTCAAGGCCATGTTGCATATCCTCACCTTGCCGACAACCCAATTCATAAAGCGTCCCCCGCCCTCACTGAATTAGCCCAAATGCATTGGGATAATGGCAATGAATTTTTCCCACCAACCAGCTTTCAAATAGCCAATATTAATGGCGGCACGGGGGCATCCAATGTCATCCCAGGTGATCTTAAAGTAATGTTTAACTTCCGTTACTCTACAGAAGTTACCGCTGAAGAATTGATTAAACGTGTGGTTAACATTCTTGATGCTCACGGATTAGATTACGAAATCGACTGGATTTTTAATGGCTTACCATTCTTAACAGGTGATGGACCATTACTTGATGCAACACGCGATGCCATTCGGGAAGTCACAGGTTATGACACCGACCCACAAACGTCAGGTGGCACATCAGACGGCCGTTTTATCGCCCCTACAGGTGCTCAGGTTATTGAATTAGGCCCAGTTAATGCCACCATTCATAAAGTCAATGAATGTGTCAAAGTATCTGACTTAGAAGTACTCGCTAACTGTTATGAACGTATTTTGGAAAAGTTACTGTGCAATTAACTCAACAGCCAAAAATCAATATTCCCCAACAACAATATAAATTGTACGGCTTAGACGATCAGAAAATGATATCTGTTGGCCATTTTCTACTTGAACAGCAAACCGCTATCGCACTGACAAGGATGCAACAACAAGCAGCCAAAGAAGGCATAGATTTACAATTGTGTTCAGCTTATCGCCCTTTTGAACGTCAAGTGCATATTTGGAATTCTAAAGCCAAAGGTGAACGAGTATTGTTGGATAATCGATCACAACCGGTAGATTCTGCAGCATTAACAGAGCAACAATTAATCGACACCATTTTAATTTGGTCAGCGTTACCCGGTGCATCAAGACATCATTGGGGTACCGATATTGATGTTTTTGATGCCAGACAAATCAATAAACAATCGTTGCAACTGATTACGACTGAATATGAAAGTAATGGCCCTTGCTTTGCTTTATATCAATGGTTATCTACCCATGCCAGGCAGTTTGGTTTTTATTTCCCCTACCAACCCCAGCAAAGTGGTGTCAGTCCTGAACCTTGGCATTTAAGTTACTATCCTGTTGCCGATCTCTATTTAAAAAACTTCAACATCAACGAATTAGCAAAAGTGTTGTCTAGCGTTGAAATATCTTTACAATTGCCACTACTTGAACGATTAACCGAACTGGTTAATCGTTATGTTTTTTTTGTTGCGCCCTCTCCGGCCTAATCAACATAATAAATGAGCCATCTTTATGCCTACCTTATTACCCCACAAAGTCATCAACAACCAACCACTGCATTATATTGATCAGGGTAATGGCCCAACACTTGTTTTTTGTCACGGTTTGTTGGCTAACAGCCAAATGTGGCAAACACAAATTGATATGTTATCGGCTCATTACCGCTGCATTGCCATAGACTTTTGGGGCCATGGCCAGAGTAAAACGCTACCGCTAGACTGTGAAACGTTACAAGATGTCGCTCAGCACGTCTTACGTTTACTGGACATACTAGAAATAAATAATGTCGTGATTATTGGTCATGGTAGTGGCGGAGCTATTGCAGCCGAAATGGTATTAATGGCGCCAACTCGTATTCAAGGCCTAGTGCTGCTTAATAGTTTTGTTGGCTTTGAACCCCAAGTAAACTGCATTAAATACCAAGGTTATATGTCACAAATTGCTAACCATCAAGCAATTCCAAACGAGCTAGCAACCAGCTTAAGCAATTTATTTTTCAGTAAAAACTTCGCAGAACTATGTCAACACACCCCAGATTTGGCACTCAAAAAAGCGCTGTTCACTCAACAACTTACTCAAATAGACACAGCACAAATAGTGCCTTTATTAAAGTTTGCCAACATGGCTATTTTCAAACACGATACCTTAGAATCAGTAGAGGCATTAACCTTACCCACATTAATCGCTGTTGGTTTAAAAGGACATTTACGCACAGCGTTAGAAAGCTACTTAATGCATGACTGCATTGATGGTAGCGAATTATTACATATTGAAGATGCGGGTCATTTGGCTAATATTGAAAAAGCTGATTTTTTCAATCAACATCTTATTGATTTTTTGAAAAAAGTTAATTTTAATTAATCAACCAAATGGATAGACCAGATCGGCGTACATTGCTGATATACTCGTAAAAAATGACATACTGCCAGTAAAATTTTACTGGTAACATCCTGAATAATCTGAGCAACGATGAAACTTCTTAAACCATTATTTGATAATAATCGCCGATGGGCAGAACGGATCAATAAAGAAGATCCGACCTTTTTTGAACAACTCGCTAAGCAACAAAACCCAGAATATTTATGGATTGGTTGCTCTGATAGCCGCGTACCATCAAACCAAATTATTGACTTATTACCAGGTGAAGTATTTGTCCACCGTAATATCGCAAACATGGTGATACATACTGATTTAAACTGTTTATCAGTGCTTCAATACGCTGTTGATGTGTTAAAAGTAAAACACATCATGGTGGTGGGGCATTATGGTTGTGGTGGTGTACGAGCTGCCATGAATCAAGATAGATTAGGCCTCATTGATAATTGGCTCGGGCACCTACGTGATATTCATCGTATTCATCATGCCGATCTTGAACTCATGAGCGAACAACAGCGTTTTGACCGTTTATGTGAGCTCAATGTAATGGAACAAGTATCAAATGTGGTGGCGACTAACATCGTTCAAGAAGCATGGGACCGTGGACAAGATGTCGCTGTCCATGGTTGGATTTATGGCATTAATAATGGCTTGCTCACCGATTTAGATGTGACCATTGATCGTTTACATGGACGCAATATTCCGTCATAAAGGTCAATGTTAGCGGCTCTTTTTGGTAGTCATTTTGTACCCTATATGAAATATAAGATAATTAGGCCTGCTTTTTAGCAGGCCTTTGTTTTTTGTTATTAAAAATATGCGATAAAAGTCGCGAACACCCTTTGAGGGGGTTATAATTAGCGCGTTTATTTAGCGCTACTATGCGCAGAATTTTTAGGAGATTATTTCCATGCCTGGTTTTGAATTATTTGGTCCTGAAGAAAAGCAGGAAGTTGCTGACGTAATGGAGAACGGTTTCACTTTCCGTTATAACTTCGACCATATGCGCAATGATCGCTGGAAAACCCGCGACATGGAGCAACTACTTTGCGAAAAGATGAACGTTAAACACGCGCATCTTGTATCGAGCGGTACCGCAGCACTACAAACAGCCATGGCTGCAGCAGGCATTGGTGCTGGCGATGAGGTCATTGTTCCTCCATTTACTTTTGTTGCCTCAGTTGAAGCCGTCTTCATGGCTGGTGCTGTGCCAATTTTCGCAGAAATTGACGAGACATTGTGTTTATCTCCAGAAGGTATTGAAGCCGTTATCACCCCACGTACCAAAGCGATTAACTTAGTCCATATGTGTGGTTCTATGGCCAAAATGGACGAAATTAAAGCGGTATGTAAAAAGCATAACCTGTTGATTTTAGAAGATGCATGCCAAGCCATTGGTGGCAGTTATAAAGGCCAAGCATTAGGCACTATCGGTGATGTAGGTTGTTACTCATTTGATTCAGTCAAAACCATCACCTGTGGTGAAGGTGGTGCTGTCATTACTAATAACAGCGAAATTTATAATCACTCACACATGTTTTCTGATCACGGTCATGACCATGTAGGTAGCGACCGTGGCGCTGAAACGCACCCAATTATGGGATTGAATTTCCGTATTTCTGAAATGAATGCTGCAATGGGCTTAGCCCAATTACGAAAGCTAGATAAGATCATTGCTATTCAACGCAAGAATAAAAAAACCATCAAAGATGCAATGGCCGCAATACCAGAAGTCACATTCCGTGAAATCCCTGATGCAGATGGTGATTCAGCGGGTTTCTTAACTTTCTTCTTACCAACAGAAGAGCGTACCCAAGAAATCAATAAAAAGCTGGCAGCCAACAAAGTTGATGGTTGTTTTTATTGGTATATTAACAACTGGCATTACCTAAAGAATTGGAAACACATCCAAGAACTTAAATCACCAGCAGCATTACCAATTATGTTGGTTGAAAACCGTCCTGACTATACCCAAATCAAGACACCAAAATCAGACGCTATTATAAGTCGCACGATTTCGATGCTAATCAAGTTATCTTGGACCGACGAACAGATTGCTGAACGTATTGAAAACATCAAACGTGCTTTTGCATAGCATTTATGCCTCTCGTCCACAAATAGACGAGCGCACTTTTTACAGTATTTATCTCAATGGAGACTGTTGTAATGAGTTTTAAGAATTTTAAAGTAGTTGAAAAAATGATCTTCGGCCGTGGCTCTTTCAGTCAGCTCGACACGGTATTAGCTGCACAACGTATCAACGATGATAGCTTTGTTGTGTTTTTGGTCGATGACGTACATAAAGGTAAAGCGTTAGAAGCACGTATTCCAGCCAAAGAACAAGACCTCATTATTTGGGTTAATGTCGATGATGAACCGAGCACCATTCAAATTGATACATTAACAGAGCAAGTTCAAGCCTATAACAGCCAAAACCCAGTGAGTGTTGTGGGTTTAGGTGGTGGTGCTACGATGGATGTTGCTAAAGCGGTATCGTTAATGCTAACCAATCCAGGTGGTTCTGCTAAGTATCAAGGTTGGGATTTAATTAACAACCCAGCCATTCACCACATTGGTATACCAACGATTTCAGGTACTGGTGCAGAAGCATCACGCACTGCAGTATTATGCGGACCAGTTCGTAAATTAGGCCTAAATTCTGATTACACTGTTTTTGACCAAATCATTATGGACTCTGAGTTAATTGATGGTGTTGAAACCGATCAATGGTTTTACACAGGTATGGATTGCTACATCCATTGTGTCGAATCTTTACAGGGTACCTTTTTAAACGAATTCTCGAAATCTTATGCTGAGAAAGCCATGGATTTATGTCGCCAAGTGTACATTGAAGATCACCCAGAAAAAGACGACAAACTCATGATGGCATCATTTATGGGTGGCATGAGCATCGCGTACAGTCAAGTAGGTGCATGTCATGCCGTATCATACGGTTTGTCTTATATTCTTGGTTATCACCATGGTATTGGTAATTGTATCGCCTTTGATGTATTAGAAGAGTTCTACCCTGAAGGCGTAGCAGAATTCCGTGTAATGATGAAGAAACACAACATCACGTTACCGAAAAATATCTGTAAAGACTTACCCGATGAAACCATTGCTAAAATGGTTGCAGTCACTAAAAGCATGGGGCCATTATGGGCAAATGTTTACGGTGAAGGATGGGAAGAAAAAGTGACCGATGAAATGCTAACGACGTTATTCCGTCGTATTTAGTCACGATAGAGTCATTCATGAAGGGCTCTTATGAGCCCTTTTATATATTGTTTACATTACTAGGGCCTGTTGATCTTTCAAGGTTGTTTTGGCAACGAATTTTGTTCATTACTTAAACATGAGCTACAAGGCAGAGGCTTTGTAGTGTCATTATTCTACATTAAAAGCCGATAACGCAGTAGAAATGAACAACAAACGCTGCCCGAAGGGTTCGGTTAAAAACGTGTTACTCTTTGTTGAGTGGATCTTCTCGACGTGATAGTTGCTTATATTGCTAAGCAGCAATCTACTCGCCTCGATTAACACGTTTTATCTCGAACAAAATTTAACCCGCAAAGATAAACAGGCTCTAACATAACCACAGGTAGGTCTAATTTAATGAACGTTACTCTATTAATCCCGGCGCGTTATGGTTCAAGCCGTTTCCCGGGTAAACCACTCGCCCCGATTAATGGTAAACCCATGATACAACATGTTTATGAACGCGCATCATTAGCCAAAGGTTTAGATAACATTTATGTTGCAACCGATGACGACCGAATCAAAGATGCAGTTGAATCATTTGGTGGAAAAGTGGTAATGACTAGCCCAGATGCAGCTTCAGGCACCGATCGTATCAATGATGCAATTGAACAACTTGGCCTAAAAGATGACGATTTAGTGGTTAACTTACAAGGCGATCAACCACTTATTGACCCAATATCCATTGAGCAAATTATTAGCCTATTTGAGCGTCATCCTGGTGAGTTTGAAATGGCAACGTTAGGTTTTGAAATCGTCGACAGAAATGAATTAGATGATCCATTGCATGTCAAAATGGTATTTGATAATGACTATAATGCCGTATATTTCTCACGTGCTCGCATTCCCTATGGCCGCGACACCAATGACTACCCCGTTTATAAACACCTAGGCGTTTACGCTTATACAAAACGTTTTGTAAATGCCTTTGCTAAGTTGCCGCTAGGTAAACTTGAAGATATTGAAAAGTTAGAACAATTACGCGCTCTTGAATACGGCCATAAAATTAAAATTGCCATCAGCGCATTCGACTCTCCAGAAGTAGATACTCCAGAAGATATTCGTAAATGTGAGTTACGCTTAGCCGTTGACTAATAAATACTAATCGTATTCATTATCGGGTTATGCCGCAGGAAAGAAAATTGCGTTAATTAAGGCGAAAACGCTATTCTTACCTCAAGCAGCTTCTGTATAATAAGTGATGCGCCTCTATCCGAAGGAAGCACCTCAAGCATTCCACGATTGCATTGCATCAACTTAAATAACCATTTCTACATCAATGCGCCTTGAATCAAAAAGATTGAGGCGCCCTGAACAGCTCAGGTTGTTAATGTGATTGGAAAATATGTTATTGTCACCTTGGTGTTAGCACAGTACACGGCTAAAAAGCACAAGTTTAAACAGGAGTTTCTAATGAGTTTAGAAGGCTATGAAGTATGGCTGATTATCATTTTAGTCATCGGTGTTATCGCCAGTAATATTGCGGTATTGAAATATTCGGCCAAATTTAAAATGCCTCAATTTGGCGAACCTAAAGAAAAAAAACCTCATTCAGGGCAACAAAGTCAATCAGAAAAAACCGTAGAAGCATCGCCAGCAGAAGACAACAAAAACACTAAAGATAATAACCCTCCTTTGTAATGGCCTAATAACATATGTGCCAAATCAATATGTGATAAATGAATAAACTCATTGTCATCAGAAAATCTTATATACACTTTATTGACTAATTGATAAGTACTAACAAGATCATAATGTTACTCATAAAAAAGCTAACACCATAATGATGTTAGCTTTTTGTTACAGCATAAGTTTACCTTGAGGCCTTACTCAGTTAGGTATGCCCGCATGTACTATTCACTGTCAAGCGTGACATGCTGCCCTTGGGTATTTGTATTTGGCCAAGCATTTATAACTGCTTTCACTAATGATGCGAGTGGTATAGCAAAAAATACCCCCCACACGCCCCATAGGCCACCAAAGACCAACACCGCGGCGATAATCACTACCGGATGTAAATCAACAGCGTCAGAAAAAAGCAGTGGCACCAATAAATTGCCATCTAACGCTTGAATTATCCCATAACCTAGCATTAAGTAACCAAACTCTGCACTCACACCCCATTGAAAAAATGCCACTAGCGCAATCGGCAACGTTACCAAGGTTGCTCCAACATAAGGTATTAATACCGACAGCCCCGTGAGCACACCTAATAAAGCTGAGTATCGCAGCCCCATGATGGCAAAAAAGATATAACTGGCGACGCCAATAATAACAATCTCAATGACCTTACCACGAATATAGTTAAAAATTTGTTGATCCATTTCAAACCACACTTTTCGTGCAAGACCACGATTAGCAGGGAAAAATCGTTTACTCCCTTTCAATAAAAAGTCTTTATCCTTTAAAAAGAAAAAAACCAACAACGGCACTAAAATGGCGTACACCATCAATACGAGCAATGACGCCGAATAACCTAAAATTTGTTTACCCAAATCAATAATATGTTGAGTATCTAACATTTTATTGATTTCTGACATCATAGAATCAATCTGTGATGCACTCACAAATTGGGGGTAATCGGCACTAAACTCCCTAACAATCAACATTCCTTTATCTATCATTGTGGGCAAATCACTGACCAATGACACACCTTGACGCCAAACACTTGGAACTAAACCCAGCATCAAAATTAGCATCAAGCCTAAAAACACTACTAACACTACTGTTGCGGCAGCCGTACGGCTTATACCTAATCTCGACATTTGTGCCACTGGCCATTCAAGTAAAAAGGCCAACACCAATGCAACAAGCAATGGCGCAAGTAAACCAGCACCAAAATACAAAGCAAGCCCTATTCCAATAATGATAAACATTAATGTTATCGCTTGTGGATCACTAAAACGCGTTTTGTACCAATCAGATAGAAATTCCAGCATTGAAAAACCTTTTCTATAAACAATATCAATTTGTTTTGGTGATGATAAATGACAAACAATGTGATTGTTCTGCAACGATTTCAATACCAAAACCCATTTTTTTTATCAACAGGGGAACATCTCGCCGTGAACCGGGGTCAGATAAGAGTACATGTAATTTTTCACCCGCATGCATTTGTTTCAGTAAAAGTTTAACTTTTACCAAAGGATAAGGGCAAACATAGGGTGTTAAATCAATTAAAATCATTATCAACTTGCTTTAAACAATCTAGGCCTATTATCCTAGCTTGAACACTAAACCACAAGCGATGTAATTTACCTAAATTTGTGGTTAAAGTTAAATTTTCAATTCAATCATCAATAAAGGTTTCGCTTGCGTAAATTATCATTATCGACCTTTTCAAAAACATTTGCCGCTAGTGCGGTTAGCGTGTTACTTGCCGCCAGTATTGGCCACAGTTTTGCTAATAACGACCTACCCGATCTCGGCACTGCTGCGGTGAATACGTTTAGTTTAGAAAAAGAAACTGTTTACGGCGACGCCTATATGCGCATTATTCGCTCATCAGCACCGGTTTTAAGTGATCCCGTATTGAACCAATATTTATCGGAGCTGGGTAATAAGCTAGTGGCTAATGCTACTGGCGTTAAAACGCCGTTTTATTTCTTTCTGCTTCGCAACGACGAAATTAACGCATTTGCTTTTTTTGGCGGTCATGTTGGAGTACATACAGGTTTATTTTTAACTGCCGACAACGAAAGTGAATTAGCATCAGTTTTAGCCCATGAAATCACCCATGTAACCCAACGCCATTTAGCACGTTCTGTTGAGGCTCAGGCTAAAACCTCAACAGCCACCATTGTTGGCATGCTAGGCGCTATACTATTAACCGTTGCAGCGCCACAAGCTGGGATGGCTGCATTAGCAACCACCCAAGCATTATCTACCCAAGCTAGAATTAACTATACCCGTTCAAATGAACAAGAAGCTGACCGAATTGGTATGCAAATATTGGCTGATGCGGGCTTTGAACCGAGTGCTGCAGCAACATTTTTTGGGCAATTAGCTATTCGTTATCGCTTTACAACAACACCACCACAAATGTTGCTTACACACCCATTACCTGAATCACGTATCACTGAAGCACGTAATCGTGCTGCTCAATATCCGAAGCGCAATATACCCAACAGCCTTAATTTTCAATTAGCAAAAGCGCGTATCCAGGTGCGCTTCTCCAGTTTAAGTGATGATGCTGCATTGTCATTATTTGAACAACAGCTAAAAAAGAATGATTACATTTTTAAAGATGCCGCACTTTATGGTAAAGCCTTAGCTCTATTTCGCTTAAGCAAATTCGACCAAGCTGAAGCCATTATTGATCAACTACTTAAACAAGATGATAATAATTTATTTTATATTGATACTAAAACAGACTTATTAGCCCAGAAAAAAGACTATGAAAGCGCAATCGCATTATTAGAAGCACAACGAAAAATAAAACCAACATCGCAAGTGATCAATGCCAACCTAGCCAATATCTATGTTGAAGCAAACCAACCTAAGAAGGCTATCCCACTTTTAGAAGAGCTGATTTTTTTTGATAAGAAAAGTATGCTGCCATATCAAATTATGGCTGATGCATATCGGAAGTTAAACAACAAAGCCCTTGAGTATTATAGCAATGCTGAACTCATGGCCTTATCTGCTAACTATAAGGGAGCAATTGACCAGCTTAATTATGCGTACCGCTATTCAGACGGTGAAGCCTTACAAATGGCCCGTATAGAAGCACGGATAAGGCAATTTAGACAAGCAGATATTTCAATGGAAGAACTTAAATCCTCTCGATAATCTCACTTTGTAAGTGATTCTTTGATAGAATAATGGCAAACAATAAATCCACTTATTGTTTGCCATTTTTAATGACGGACTGTGATCATGACACTAAAAAAAGCCACTATATTACACAACCCACGTTGTTCAAAAAGCCGTGAGACACTTGCATTGCTACAAGCAAATGGAGTTAATATCACTGTAGTTGAATATTTGAAAACACCCCCGAAGACCGATGAAATTCACGATATTTTACAAAAACTTGGTTTAACAGCTCGCCAACTTATGCGCACCAAAGAAGATGAGTATAAAGCCCAAAATTTAGCGGATACTTCGCTATCAGAAGACCAACTCATTGCAGCAATGGTGGCAACACCAAAATTAATTGAACGCCCTATTGTGTTAGCCAACAACAAAGCTGCCGTTGGTCGTCCGCCTGAAAATGCCCTTTCTATTCTCTAATGAGTAACATAATGACCTCTCAATCTTTGTTCCAATTAAGCCGTATTGGGTATCTTGCTTTAGTCTTGCTTCTGAGTGGTTGGTTTATTCGACAAGGCATAAATGGAACTTACTCATTGGGCTTCAGTCTTGTTTGGATTGTGCCATTATTGTTCCCATTAAAAGGTATTTTAACGGGTAATCCTTACACTTATGCTTGGGCAAGTTTTATTCTGTGCTTATATTTACTACATGGCTTAACCCTTGCGTACATTACGACAGATGCCCTAGTATTTGCGCTTATTGAATCTGTTCTTATCTGTGTCCTGTTAATCAGCTTTCCGTTTTATGCCCGTAAACGCGGTAGAGAATTGGGATTAGGGCTAAAGAAAAAGTCACAGAAATAACACTCAAGTAGCCTCTATGATGCTGTACCCAAAAAAAACGCCAAATACATGTATTTGGCGTTTTTATTGTCTGTAAAGTAATCTTCGATCAAAGCCTAAGCATTTCTTTGATAAACGGAATCGTAAGCTTACGCTGATGCACCATTGAGGCTTTATCTAATTTATCAAGTACATCAAATAATGTACGTAAATCACGTGCCATACGGGTTAGTAAGAAACGCCCTACTTCATCCGACAATTGCAAACCACGCATAGCTGCACGCCGCTGCAAAGCAACAAGCTTTTCATCATCGGCCATGGGTTGAAGTTGATATATTAAGCCCCACTGCATACGAGAAATTAAATCTGGCAATAAAAAACCTGTTTCAGAAGGCGAAGCCTTACCACTAACAATCAAACGACAATCTTGTTGTTCCGCAATACGATTATATAAATGAAATATCGCCTCTTCCCATACAGGGTGACCAGCGATGGCTTCAATATCATCAATACAAATCAATTCAAGAGACTCTAGTCCTTCAAATAATGCTGGTGAAATACTTGCGTGTATACCTAGTGGGATATAAAGAGTGCGACGTTCCAAATCATTAGCATGCGCGCAAGCTGCATGCATCAAATGAGTTCGACCTGACTTTTCTGGACCATAAACATACAAAGAGGGAGCTAACTCCCCCTCGGCACTGGCTTGAAGCTTTTGGATCAACTCATCATTACCAGAGGCTGGATAATAACTTTGAAAAGTTTCATCATCAGGTAAATAAACGGGTAAAGATAATTGTCTTGGTGAGTTTTGTGTCACTCAGATAGGTCTCAATATCATAAACAAACTAACATCATTATACCTAAGTCATACCATTATGCGAGTTTCTGCGACAAGCCTAAAGATAAGTGGTTGCTTGGCAACCGATACACTGTACAACTCAAATGTAGAGTGTATCGGTTAATGTTATTTATTGACCCAGCCATTGATAAATCAATTTAGGTTTAATACTGTCATTTTGAGGTTCATAAAACGACTCAATACTACCAACGTTATCTAATAATGAAAGTCGGCTATCAATATCAAGTAAGCGTTGTAAGTCATCTAAACTGCTAAACAGCTCAACTGTATATATGGCAGAATCACCTTTAAATTGACTAAGTTGAATCGATTTAACCGCACTTAATTGGCGAAGGTAAGTTTCAATCTGCACCACTTGAGCCATATTGTTAAGCCCCGTAAAACTAACCTGAGTCGCAACATCCGTTCCCGTTGAAGCTATAGCATATTGGCTAATATGGTAATCAGCCAAAATATTCATCATTCTCTTGATCGCTTGTTGATAATCTACCGCATCGCCCTGCTGTGATACTAATGCCTGTAACACGCCATTCGTTCTATTTTTATCAAATAATTTGACAGAAAAACGCACATTACCGCCCAGAGTATCCAGATTAGCAATAGCAAAATAATCGGCTTGATAACGTGATGATGCATTCGCTAATACATCTGTAAACATACCTCGAACGTCAGTAATGCTCACTTTCATAACATCATCCAAATCCATAACAGGCAGCAATAATGGAATACCTTTATTATTGGATTCTCGAGCAAGATCAACACGAATATCGGCCAATGATGCATCAGCTAAAATCGTCGACTCATTATTTTCTTCAACAGTCATCCATAATAAAGTTAATGGCCGTTGGCTACCCCAAACAGGTAAGCCAGCTTGACGTAACGTTGAAATAACTCGTTGATGATCAAAGTTGGCCTTGAGCATTAGCTCGCCATTTTTTTCATAATAACCATATTGAGTTAGAATAACTTCAGGCGAATTAATTTGCGCTTTAACCAGTGGGTTTAACACCACACTCGGCCGACCTGAATTCTTCAAAAATACAGCCGCTAATGCCTCTTTTAAGGCATCATTCTTTACATCGTTTGCACGTGAGCTTACCGCAATATCAGCTTCATCAAGCTTGCCTACTTCAGTAGCTTGTACAAGCGTGATTGATATTAAAGAAAATATTGGTAACACAATGAGATTAATTAATTTTTTAAGCATCTGATAACATAAACGCTGCAAATATAAGTGAACAAATCATATCATAATATATTTCTATCGAGTAATGGATAACGAAAACTCTTTTTACGGCACCTATTTTGAAATAGCCTACTGAACGGCCCCAAAATAGCTGACAAGAAAGCGCTAGAAGGCTTCAGATTAATAATCTTGGTAATCTTTAAAAATGCCAATTTATACCAATCCTATTAAATATGTGATCTTTCAGCGGGAGTTCAAAGTGCTGTAGGCAAGGCAGATGATTGAAGCGAATAGTGATCCTCGGTAACAAGCTCCTGCGTTACTCTACCTCCAGCATCT